>NZ_RZSX01000599.1:0-4081 GCF_004023105.1 Mesorhizobium sp. M5C.F.Ca.IN.020.32.2.1
CTGCATCGGTGCGGGCAATCTTCGGGCCAAAACACTACCGGATCGGCCCGTCGACCATCGCCATGCGGCAGAACCCCTATGGCGGTGCGACCAAGGCCAATCCGCACCGTCAGCGCATCGCCATGGCCGACCGGGATCCTCGCCATGCCGGCATGTTCGCGGCAGCATGGACGATCGGCTATGCCGCGCGCGTCGCCCCGGCCGGGCTGGAGATGCTCACGCTGTCCAGCTTCACCGGACCGTTCGGCGTGCTGGCGGCATCCGGGGAACCCGTCGGCGAAGGTGAACCCCGGCCGATTTTCGAGGCTATCAAGGGTCTTTGCGAACTGGCCGGCTTCAGGCACATAGCGGCGAGGACTAGCGATGAGACGCGGGTGCTCACGCTGGCCGGCCGTTCTCCCGCGGGCCAGACCGTCATGTGGCTGGCGAATCTGACGGCGAGCGAAGTGACGGTTGATATTTCCGGGTTCGAACGACGCCACCTTGTGATGCCGCCTTACGCGATCACCCGGAGCCGGTGAAATCAGTTGCCGGAATTCATCACATAGAGCGCGCGCGAGCGCTCGAGGTGCTTGATCATCGCCTTCTCGGCTGCGTCCGCATCCTTCTGCTCGATGCGCCCGATGATCTCTTCGTGCTCGGTCAGCGTGAAGTTTTCCTTGCCGGTCCAGATCAGCATCTCGGTGTGATATTCCTTCAGCCAGCCAAGCATCGCTTCGCTGACCGCGACATAAATCGGGTTGCCGGATATTGCCGCGATCTGGGTATGAAACTTCATGTCGGCGGATATGAAGGCCTCGGAATCGCCGCGAAAGCTCCGCTGTTCGGCAACGGTGGCCCGCAGCCGCTGAACGTCCTCTGCTGTGGCCTTTTCGGCGGCCTGCCTGACCATGCCGCGCTCGAAGAAGATGCGGGCGTTCTTGAGGTGCTCCAGCGTGTCCTTCGATGACGACAGGATGATCTTGGCCGCGCCGTCGACCTGTTTGATGATCGACTTGGCAGTCAGCTGAAGCACTTTCGCCCGCTCGCCATGCGAGATCGCGACGAGACCCATATTGCTCAACGCCTGCATCGCTTCGCGGATCGCCGGCCTGCCGACCTCGAAGCGCTCCATCAGTTCGCGCTCCGACGGCATGTCGTCGCCTGGCTGCAATTCGCCACTGGTAATCAGGCGCTTCAGCCTCAAAAACACTTCGTCGGAAAGCTTGCGCCGGACGATCGGCTCCGAACGGTTCATCGTCGCGAATCACTCCTTGACCGGTGTCTATTTAGCATTGTCACCCACGATTCCCAGAATGCCTTTCCGGGCAGGATATCGCTTGCAATACTTATGTACTCATTATACCAGATTTCGAAGATCAGGGAAATTTTTTTCGAACTATGATCACCCTCACCTATCGCATCGAGACCTCGGCGAGCATCGAGGCGCTGGCGGCCAAGATCGCCAGCGATCAGTCGACCGGAACCTTCGTCGCGCTGCCCGGCGAGACCGAAGAGCTCAAGGCGCGGGTGGCTGCACGCGTCCTGACGATACGGCATCTGCCGGACGCCGATCGCTCGTCCCTTCCCGAAACCGGTGACGGGCCTTTCAGGCGCGCGGATGTCGACATCGCGTTTCCATTGGATGCCATCGGTACCGATCTTTCGGCGCTGATGACCATCGCCATCGGTGGCGCCTATTCGATCAAGGGCCTGTCCGGCATCCGCGTCGTCGACATGAAGCTGCCGGATGAGTATCGCAGCGCCCATCCGGGTCCGCAATTCGGCGCCACCGGCAGCCGCCGACTGACCGGCGTGGAGAACCGCCCGATCATCGGGACGATCGTCAAGCCGGCGCTCGGGCTTCGACCGCGCGAAACGGCGGAGATGGTGGGTGAGCTGATCGCGGCCGGCGTCGATTTCATCAAGGACGACGAGAAGCTGATGAGCCCGGCCTATTCGCCCCTGTCGGAACGGGTGAAGGCGATCATGCCGCTCGTCCTAGACCATGAGCAGAAGACTGGTAAAAAGGTCATGTATGCCTTCGGCATCTCGCATGCCGATCCTGACGAGATGATGCGCAACCACGATCTGGTGGCGAAGGCCGGCGGCAATTGCGCTGTGGTCAACATCAACTCCGTCGGCTTCGGCGGCATGGCTTTCCTCAGAAAGCGCTCCAGCCTGGTGATCCAGGCCCACCGCAACGGCTGGGACATTCTCACCCGTCACCCCGGGCTTGGCATGGATTTCAAGGTCTGGCAGCAGTTCTGGCGGCTGCTCGGCGTCGATCAATTCCAGATCAATGGCATCGCCTCGAAATATTGGGAGCCGGACTGGTCATTCGTCGAATCCTTCAAGGCGGTGACCACGCCGATCTTTTCGCCGGATGATTGCGCGTTGCCGGTCGCCGGCTCCGGCCAGTGGGGCGGACAGGCCCCCGAAACCTACCGGCGAACCGGCCGAACGGTCGATCTTCTCTATCTCTGCGGCGGCGGCATCGTCAGCCATCCGGACGGGCCGGGTGCCGGCGTGCGCGCGGTGCAGCAAGCCTGGCAGGCGGCGGTCGATAATATCCCGCTGGCGGAGTTCGCCCTGACCCATCCCGAATTGGCGCGGTCGATCGAGAAATTCGGCGACGGCAAAGCAGCCTGACCCCATGCAAAATCTGCTTCTCAGCTACTATGGCGATGATCTCACCGGCTCGACCGACGTCATGGAGGCGCTCGAGCTCGGCGGTGTGCCGACCGTGCTGTTCATGCGCCAGCCGGACAAGGCCCTGCTTTCGCGGTTCAGGCATTGCCGTGCCATCGGCCTGGCCGGTACCAGCCGCAGCGAGACGCCGCAGTGGATGGACACGCATCTGCGGGGCGCCTTGGCCTGGCTGAAGACCCTGAACGCCGAGATCTGCCACTACAAGGTCTGCTCGACTTTCGATTCCAGCCCAACGATCGGCAGCATCGGCCGGGCGATCGAGATTGGCCGCTCGGTTTTCAGCCAGGAAAGCGTGCCGCTGGTGATCGGCGCGCCGCAGCTCAAGCGCTACACCGCCTTCGGCCATCTGTTCGCGACCTACCGCGACAAATATTTCCGTATCGATCGCCATCCCGTGATGAGCCGCCATCCGACCACGCCGATGGATGAATCCGATTTGCTGATCCATCTGTCGCGCCAGACAGACCTCACCTCGGGGCTGGTCGACCTCGCGACGCTGCAGTCAGCGTTCCGATCGGAAGTGTTCGATCGGCTGACCGAAAATGGCAGCGATATCGTGCTTTTGGACGTCGACAGCCGCGAGACTCAGGCGCTTGCCGGCAAGGAGATATGGCGCGTTCGCACGCCGGGCGGCTATTTCGTCGTCGGCTCCTCCGGGATCGAATATGCGCTGCTGGCCGAATGGGCGTCGAACCATACCGTCAGTGCCGAGTCCAGCTTTTCGCCTCCGGGCGCGGCCGACCGGATCGCGGTGGTCTCGGGCAGTTGTTCGCCGACAACGGAACGACAGATCCGGCATGCTTTGACGGACGGTTTCGACGGGATCGAGGTGGACCCTGTCGAACTGGTCTCAGAGGATTCCGACAAGGCGATCGCTCGTGCGGCAGCAAGCGGTCGCGCCAGTCTGGAGGCCGGGCGCAGCGTCGTCCTCTACACGGCGCTTGGACCAGCAGCCGACCGCGGCGCCGAAATCGACCGGCAGGCAGGCGCCCGCCACAAGCTTGGCCGCGGCCTCGGCGAACTTCTTCGCGAGCTGACGATCGAACAAAAGTTGCAGCGCGTGGTCATCGCCGGCGGCGACACGTCGAGCCATGCACTCGGCCAGATGGGCGTCGATGCGCTGACGGTGCGGATGCCGCTGCCCGCCTCACCAGGTTCGCCGCTCTGCGTCGCCCACTCGCGCGTCAAGACGATCGATGGGCTGGAAGTTGCGCTCAAGGGCGGACAGGTAGGAACCGATCGCTATTTCTGCGACATTCGCGATGGGCTCGGTGATTGACAGGAGGCGCGCTGGATTTTCCTGATCTCACGACTTCTTGAACACTGCGCGGTTACCAACGCACGATGCCTGTCCCACATAAGCCGCCGTATGCGTAGCGGCGGGGCGGGG
>NZ_RZSX01000059.1:0-13894 GCF_004023105.1 Mesorhizobium sp. M5C.F.Ca.IN.020.32.2.1
GACGAAGGTGCCGATCGACAGATCGAGTTCGTTGCCGGCGATGACGAACATCTGCGCGATCGTCGCCAGGGCGATCGGGATCGCCAAATTGAGCATCAGGCTGAAGCCGAAATAGCTGATGGCGCGCGGGTTGAGCCAGGCGATCGCCAGCAGCACCAATACCAGCGACAATGCCGGCAGCAAGCCGCGCAGCAGGCGCGCCCGCGCCAGCCTGTCACGCTCGGAGGAACCTTTGAGGCCGGTCTCGATGGGTGCTGCCGTCATCTCAGGCAGCGTCGCCGAACGAGGACTGGATGATCTTTTTCTCCGTCAGCTCGTCGCGACGAAGGTTGGCGACAATCCGGCCGTTCTTGAAGACGTAGATTTGGTGGCAATTGTCGAGCTCTTCGGTTTCCGTGGTGTACCAGAGGAAGGTGCGGCCGCGGCCGGCCTCTTCGCGCACGAGGTCGTAGACCTCGAGCTTGGTGCCGATATCGACGCCGCGCATCGGGTCATCCATCAGCACAATCTTTGCGTCGGAACCGAGCGCCCGGGCAAACAGGGCCTTCTGCTGGTTGCCGCCGGACAGCGAGAAGATGTTATTGTTCATGTCGGGGGTGCGGATGCCGATTTTCTTTTGCCAAAAGTCGGCGAGTTCGGCTTCGCGCTGCGGCGAGATCAGCAGGCCGTTGCGCAATCGCTTCAGCGAGCGGATGCCGATGTTTTGCGCAATCGACCATTGGGGGAAAATCCCGTCCGACTGCCGGTCCCCGGCCACCAGGGCCACCGGCGCGGTGACCTCGATGCCGGTTTTGGAGCGCGCCGCGGCGGCGAAAATCGCCAGCAGCAGATCGGTCTGTCCATGGCCGGCCAACCCGGCAAGGCCGATGATCTCGCCAGCATGCGCCACAAGTTCGTTGCCGTCCTCTTGGCGCGCTGGGCGGGCCCGGACCCGCAACGGGCCGGTCTCCGGCTTTTGGGTCGCGATCTCGGCCGCTATCTTCTCACGCGCTTCCGCTCCACCCATGGTCGTCACCAGCCTGTCGCGATCGAAAGCCTTCGCCGCATCTGACGCAACGACCTTGCCGTCGCGCATCACCACGATGCGGTCGGCATGCTGCAGCACCTCGCCCAGAACATGCGAGATCAGGATGCAGCTCCGGCCAGTTGCGACAAAGCGCCGGACGAAAGCCAGCAACTGGCCGGCCGTATGCGCGTCGAGCGAGGACGTCGGCTCGTCGAGGATCACCAGCTCGAGCGGATCCTGCGTCACCGTGAAGGCACGCGCCACCTCGACCATCTGCCGCCTGCCGATGGAAAGGTCGCTGGCGATGTCGGAGCCGGAGATGCTGTGGCCCGGAAATATCTCGTCGAGCTTGGCCGCGATCAGATCGGCCGCCTTGCGCCGCCAACCGAGGCCGCGCAGCGCCGGGTGGTTGATACGCGTGTTCTCGGCGACGCTGAGGTTCGGGCAGAGCGAGAGTTCCTGGAATACGCAGCGTATGCCGAGCTGTTGCGAGCGCGGCACCGAATAATTGTCCTCGACATGGCCGCGCACCGCGATCCGCCCGCTGTCGGGCACGAGTGTGCCCGCCACCATATGCATGAGCGTCGACTTGCCCGCGCCATTATGGCCGACGAGGCCGACGCACTCGCCGGCGCCAACGTGGAAATCGACGCCGGCGAGCGCCCTGACGGCGCCGAAATGTTTTTCGGCTCCGTCCAGTCTGATGATGTCCATATTGGAGGCGCCGAAACGTTTTTCGGCGCCGTTCAGTCCGACGATGTCTGTGTTATCCTCGGGCATCCCTAGCGATGTCCAGTTAGCAATGCAGCTGACAACGTGCCACGCTCACTTGATGTTGGCTTTGATCGCCGCGATGGCGTCTTCCTGCGTGTATTCGTGGCTGGCCACACCACCCTTGGGGATTTTCGGCAGCGCGGCCTCGAAAGTATCCTGGGTGAAGGCGAGGTATGGCACCAAGAGATCATGTGGCACATCCGTGCGGCCGTCGAGCACCTGTTGCGCCACCCAGAAGGCCAGCGACGATACGCCTGGCGCAATGGATGCCGACCAGGTCTGGTAGCCGTCCTTGTCCTTCTGTTCCTTCCACCATTGCAGCTCATCCTGACGATTGCCCATGATGATGGTCGGGCGCGGTTTGCCGGCGGCGGCAAAGGCTTGTGCCGCGCCATAGCCGTCGCCGCCCTGATCGACGACGCCGACGATTTCAGGCAGCGACGGCAGGATTGTCGCGACAGCCTTCTGTGCTGTGGTCTGATCCCAGTCGCCGGTCACCGAACCGACGATCTTGAACTTGGGATGAGCAGCGACGCCTTCCAGAATCCCGGCATGGATGGCGTCATCGATCGATGTGCCGGCAAGGCCGCGGATTTCCAGCAGATTGCCGCCCTCGGGATGGAACTTGGCCATCTGCTCGACTTCCTGCCTGCCCATGTCCTTGAAGTCGACGACCACTCGATAAGCACAGGGCTCGGTAACGATGCCGTCAAAGGAGACGACGACGATGCCGGCATCGCAGGCCTGCTTGATGGCGCCGTTGAGCGCGTCCGGCGAGGCGGCGTTGATGACGATGGCGTCATAGCCTTGCAGGATCAGGTTCTGCACCTGGGCCGCCTGGGTCGGCACTTCCTTGTCGGCCGTCGTGAAGATGTCCGCGGCTGCCACCACCCCGTCGGCGACCGCCTTCTTGGTGACGATGGCATAGCTGTTGAGCATCGCCTGTCGCCACGAATTACCGGCATAATTGTTGGAAAAGGCGATCTTCTTGTCGCTGGTGTCGGCAAGCGCGTTACCTGACGCGAGCATCGCCGCAAGGGCACTCAAGACGAGTATCTTCTTCATGTGGTATCCTCCCATGGATTGCTGATTGCTGTTGGCTGCTGGTGGCTGTTATGACGACCCTCGTTTCAATATTGTCAGACAAATTTAGATGGGCGCACTTGTCAACAGCGATCGGTGACGGTTTGACGATCAACTTGCGGTGCAATGATTGAAAAGGCTTCGGCTCCTGGTCTAGGGGTGGGGCAGGAGACCGAAATCGAGATGGCAGTGACGCCGACTGATGCGCTGGGCGCACCCGGAATTCCGGCGCGCTGGACGTCAAGCGCCAAGAGCGGCGTCGGAACCGCGCTTTCTCGGGCCTGCCCTATCTGGTTCACGATCAGCCACGGCATTCTCAACGAGGTCTATTATCCCAGCCTCGATAGCGCCTGCACCCGCGACATGGGGCTGGTCGTCACCGGCCTCGGCGGCTATTTCTCGGAAGAGAAGCGCGATGCCGTGCACAGCGTCGAGCCGTTCGAGGATGGAGTGCCCGCCTACAGGCTGGTCAACACCGCCGCCGACGACACCTACCGGATCGAAAAGCGTATCATCACGGATACAGAACGTCCCGTTTTGCTGCAGGAAATCAGCTTCACGCTGCTGAGAGGCCCGGTTGCCGACCACCGCGTCTACGCACTGCTGGCACCGCACCTGGTCAACGCCGGCATGGGCAACACCGCTTGGGTCGGCGACTACGAGGGAAGGCCTGTCCTGTTTGCGTCCGGGCGTCGCGTCTGCCTGGCGCTCGCCTCGTCGCTGCCCTGGGGAGCATGCTCGGCCGGCTATGTCGGTGTCTCCGACGGCTGGCAGCAACTGCGTCGTGACGGCCGGCTCGACCCGGCCTGCCGAAGGGCCGAAGACGGCAATGTCGCGCTGACCGGAGAGATCGGCTTTTCGGCTGTGAACCCAAAGGCCTTGCTGGCCCTGGGTTTCGGAACGACACCGCAAGAGGCGGCGGAAAATGCCTCGGCCAGCCTGAAGCGGGGTTTTGAGCCCGCAGCCAGATCCTATGTCAAAAAATGGCGGGATTGGCAGGCTGGCTTGCTGCCGCTGGACCGGCATGTAGCAGGGATCAACACCTTTCGCGTCAGCACAGCGGTTCTGGCGACGCACCGGTCGTCCGACGGAGCAGCAGTCGCCAGCCTGTCGATCCCATGGGGCTTCAGCATGGGCGACGACGATCTCGGCGGTTATCATCTGGTCTGGCCGCGCGATCTGGTCGAAACCGCGGGCGGTTTCCTGGCCGCCGGCGATCCGGCGCAAGCGCTTGAGATCCTCGCCTATCTCCGCTCTATCCAGCAGCCGGATGGGCATTGGCCGCAGAACGCCTGGCTCGACGGATCATCCTATTGGCCCGGCATCCAGATGGACGAATGCGCCTTTCCATTGCTGCTCGCCGACGCGCTCCGCCGCGCAGGGCACCTGGCAAACGCCGCGTTGCTCTCCTTCATGCCGATGATCGAGCGCGCCGCTTCCTATGTCGTGCGCAACGGTCCCGTCACCGGCGAAGACCGCTGGGAAGAGGATGCCGGCTACAGTCCGTTCACGCTCGCGGTCGAGATCGCAGCACTGCTCGCCGCGGCCGACATGTTCGACGTTTGCGGCAAAGAAGAGCCGGCAAACTATTTGCGTGAAACCGCCGATGTCTGGAACGACCAGATCGAGCGCTGGACCTATGTCACCGGCACTCCACTCGGCGAAGAGGTCGGCGTCGCGGGCTACTACGTCCGCATCGCGCCGCCCGACACCGCCGGCGCGGCGTCGCCGAAGGACGGCTATGTGCCGATCAAGAACCGGCCGCCCGGCGATACCGACCGGCCGGCCGAAGCGATCGTCAGCCCGGATGCGCTGGCGCTTGTCCGCTTCGGCCTCAGGGCTGCCGGCGATCCGCGCATCGTCGACACCGTCAAGGTCATCGATGCGCGGCTGCGTTGCGACCTGCCGCGGGGGCCCGTCTGGTATCGCTATATCGGCGACGGCTATGGCGAACATGCCGACGGCGCGCCGTTCGACGGGACCGGCCAGGGCCGGCCCTGGCCGCTGCTGGTCGGCGAGCGCGCCCATTACGAACTGGCGGCGGGCCGCGAGGACAAAGCAGCGAGCCTGCTGAAGACGTTTGAAGGCTCGGCCGGGGCTGGCGGCCTGCTGCCG
This sequence comes from Mesorhizobium sp. M5C.F.Ca.IN.020.32.2.1, assembly GCF_004023105.1. NCBI lineage: Bacteria > Pseudomonadati > Pseudomonadota > Alphaproteobacteria > Hyphomicrobiales > Phyllobacteriaceae > Mesorhizobium > Mesorhizobium sp. M5C.F.Ca.IN.020.32.2.1. Next base: position 4,979 of record NZ_RZSX01000059.1, read on the forward strand.
GAGCAGGTCTGGGATGGTCCCGACATGCCGGAACGCGAGCTGTGGCACGGCCGACCGTCGGGCAGCGCCATGCCGCTGGTCTGGGCGCATTCGGAGCACATCAAGCTGCTGCGTTCGCTCAGTGACGGCGCGGTCTTCGACATACCGCCGCAAGGCGTGAGGCGCTACATCGAGGACAGTACCGTGGCGCCGCGACGGACATGGCGCTTCAACCACAAAGTCCGCACTATGCCCGCCGGCAAGCTGCTGCGCGTCGAGCTGCTGGCGCGGGCGGTGGTGCATTGGAGCAGCGACGATTGGGCGACCGCCCATGATACCGCGACGATCGAGAATGCCTTCGGCATCCATTTTACGGACCTGCCCGTTGCCGATGCTTCGCCGGGCAATACGATCGTCTTTACTTTTTTCTGGTCCGATGCCGGCCGTTGGGAGAATGTCGACTTTTTCGTCGGCATCGGCGAGCCGGACTAGAGCATGATCCCGAACCGAAGGTCAGCGTAGCAACAAGTGGAAACCGGTTTCGGAAAAGATCATGCTCCAACGACAGAGCCAGTAGATCTTCTATCCCTCAAGAACCAGGACGAGAAACATGCAGATCGGAATGATGGGACTGGGCAGGATGGGCGCCAACATGGTGCGGCGCCTGCTGCGCGATGGCCACGAATGCGTGGTCTACGACATCAACCCGGCCAGCGTTGCAGCCCTTGTGACGGCTGGCGCGATCGGAGCGGCTTCGATGGAGGAGTTCGTCGGCAAGCTGACCAAGCCGCGCACCGCCTGGCTGATGCTGCCGGCGGCGATCACCAGCCGGATCGTCGACCAGGTCGCCGACCTTATGGAGCCGGGCGACATCATCGTCGACGGCGGCAATTCCTATTATCACGAGGCTGTCGACCATGCAGCCCGCCTGGCATTGAAAGGCCTGAACTATGTCGATGTCGGCACCAGCGGCGGCGTCTGGGGCCTCGAACGCGGCTATTGCCTGATGATCGGCGGCCCTGACAGCGCGGTCCGGCATCTCGACCCGGTCTTCGCCACCCTGGCGCCGGGCGCCGACGCCGGAGGGCCCGCCCCCGGCAAGGATGCAGGAACGGCCCCCTTCGGCTATCTCCATTGCGGACCGAGCGGCGCCGGCCATTTCGTCAAGATGGTCCACAACGGCATCGAGTACGGCGTCATGGCCGCCTATGCCGAGGGCATGAACATCATGAAGTCGGCAAATGCGGGCAAGAGACAGCGGTCGGCCGACGCTGAAACCAGTCCATTGGAAAACCCGCAATACTATCAGTTCGACATCGATATCGCAGAGGTGGCCGAGGTCTGGCGGCATGGCAGCGTCATCGGCTCCTGGCTGCTCGACCTCACGGCCGGCGCGTTGAAGGCCGACTCGGCGCTGACGCAGTTCGGCGGACGAGTCTCGGATTCAGGCGAAGGCCGCTGGACCTTGAAGGCGGCGATCGACACCGGCGTGCCGGCGCCGGTTCTGTCCTCGGCCCTGTTCGACCGCTTCTCCTCGCAAGGCGAATCCGAATTCGCCGACAAGCTGCTGTCCGCCATGCGCTATGCCTTTGGCGGCCATGTCGAAAAGCCGAAGACCGGCTCGTGACAGGGAAGGCACGCTCATGAACCAGGAACGGTCCGACACGCTGGTGCTTTTCGGGGCGACCGGCGATCTCGCCCACAAGAAGATATTCCCGGCACTTTACACCATGGTCGCCAAGGGAACGTTGACCGAGCCGGTGATCGGCGTCGCTTTCGACGCCTGGGACGTGAAGCAGTTGCAGGCGCGCGCCCGCGACGGCATCGTCAAGGCCATCGGCAAGGTCGACGAAAAGATCTTCGCGAAACTTGCGTCGCTGCTTCGTTATGTCAGCGGCGACTACCGTAGCGCCGCGACCTTCGAGAAGCTGAAAAGCGCGCTGGGAACCGCACAGCACCCGCTGCATTATCTGGCGGTGCCGCCGACCATGTTCGAGACGGTCATCCAGGGGCTGGAACAGTCGAGCGCGGCCCAGGGCGCGCGCCTGATGGTGGAAAAGCCTTTCGGCCACGATCTGCAATCGGCGCGCTGGTTGAACCGGGTCCTGCACCTGGTATTCGACGAGCAGTCGATCTTTCGCATCGATCATTATCTCGGCAAGGAGGCGATCCAGAACCTGCTCTATTTTCGCTTCGCCAATTCTTTTCTCGAGCCGATCTGGAACCGCAATTTCGTCGAGAGCGTGCAGATCACCATGGCCGAGGATTTCGGCGTCGAAGGCCGCGGCCGCTTCTATGACGAGGTCGGCTGCATCCGCGACGTCATCGAGAACCATCTGCTCAACATCCTGCTGCTGCTTGCCATGGAGCCGCCCGTTGGCCGCTCGGCCGACGATCTGATCGACGAGAAGGTGCAGGTGCTGCGGGCGATCCGGACGCTGACCAAGGACGATGTCGTGCGCGGCCAATTCAAGGGCTATCTCCGCGAGCCGGGCGTCGCGCCGAATTCGCCGGTCGAGACCTTTGCCGCGGTGCGGTTTTTCGTCGACACCTGGCGCTGGCAGGACGTGCCCTTTTTCATCCGCGCCGGCAAATCAATGCCGGTCCACGCCACTGAGGTCATCGTCCGGCTGAAGCGGCCGCCGCTTAATGTCTTCGACCCGATCAAGCCCGACGATGCCAACTACGTGCGCTTCCGCATCGACCCGCAGGTGGCGATCTCGATCGGCGCCCAGCGCAAGGCTGCCGGTGACGACATGATCGGCGAGCAGGTCGAACTCACCGCGCTCGACGACAGCAAGGGCGACATGCCGCCCTATGAGCGGCTGATCGGCGACGCGATGAACGGCAACGGCCAGTTGTTCACCCGCCAGGACGCCAGCGAACTCGCCTGGCGAATCGTCGGCCCGGTGCTCGGCGACACCACGCCGCCTCATCCCTATGAGCCGGGGACATGGGGGCCCGCCGATGCGATGGCCGGGTTCGGACCGCCGAACGGCTGGATCAATCCGGCGAAGTGAACTCGAGAGGCGACGCAATGGCCAAAGCGGCGAAAAAACCTGCACCGGACAGCGAGAAGATCGTACTTGCGATCGATATTGGCGGCTCCCATGTCAAGATCCTCACCAGCGCCGGCGGCGAGGAGCGCAGAACAGATTCCGGACCCGGCCTGACGCCGCAGCAGATGATCGCGGCCGTGCAGACGCTCGCCGACGGTTTGCCCTACGACGTCATCTCGATGGGTTATCCCGGCCCGGTGCACCACAACAGGCCGCTGACCGACCCCGCCAATCTCGGCAAGGGCTGGGTCGGATGCGACTTCGCAGCGCAGTTTCGCAAGCCGGTAAAGGTGGTCAACGACGCGCTGATGCAGGCCGTCGGCAGTTACGAAGGCCGGCGGATGCTGTTCCTCGGCCTCGGAACGGGGCTCGGTGCTGCGATGATTGTCGACAATGTCGCCCAGCCGATGGAACTCGCGCATCTTCCCTACAAGAAGGGCGGCAGTTTCGAGGATTATGTCGGCGAACGCGGCCTTGAAAAGCGCGGCAAGAAGAAATGGCGCAAACACGTGTTCGACGTCGTCGAGCGGCTGCGCGCCGCCATGCAGCCTGACTATGTGGTCATCGGCGGCGGCAATGTCGACAAACTGGACGAATTGCCTGCCGGTTGCAGGCGCGGCGACAACACACGCGCCTTCGAAGGTGGATTTCGACTGTGGCGCGACAAATCCCTGATTGTCTGATATTATGGGGGTTTAGGGCCAGACCTGTTGATCTGGCCCACCCGTTAGTATTGGTATTCAAAATAATGTGTGGCGTGGTGCGCCGTCATTGCGTTGCGCAGATTTGCCGACTAGGAATTCTGCGACCCCACTAACGGAGAAAATAGATTGACCGACGACAGCAACAAAGCCCGCAAGGACATCGACCTTCTCGAGCTGACCGCTCACATCGTGTCCGCTTACGTCGAGAAGAACCGCTTGCCCGCTTCCGGCCTCGGCGATCTCATCGCCAGCGTCAGCGCGTCGATAGGTGGGCTCGGACAACCCGCCGCTCCGGTGGCAGCGCCGCTGATTCCGGCGGTCAATCCCAAAAAATCGGTGACGCCGGACTACATCATCTGCCTCGAAGACGGCAAGAAGTTCAAATCCCTGAAGCGCCATATCGGCGTTCATTTCGGGCTGACGCCGGATGCTTACCGCGCCAAATGGGGCTTGCCGGCCGACTATCCGATGGTTGCCCCCACCTACGCGGCCTCGCGCTCGCAGTTGGCGAAGGCGATCGGTCTTGGCCGCAAGGCCGCCCCGCCGGCGCCGGTCAAGAAGACCAGGAAGCCCAAGGCCACGGTCTGACACGTCATTCGAAGCCCGGCAAATGGAAGCCTCGAAGATTGGCGCGAAGGAACTCGACCTGTGCGCCAAAATAACCTCTCCACCTCCGCCATTTACAATCAGCATGGTAGCGCGAAATCTTTGATCCAGAGCCGATTTTTGCGCGCGCCCCGCACCGAACTGCGCTAAAAGCGCTGTGGTCGGACCAGCGCCCCGCCGGCCGATACACAATCTCGCCGGGGCCATTCACAAATGACATCCGAATCCGATGCATCGCGCTATGCCGCCTTCCACCACAAACCCTTCCTGAGCTATTGGGCGGCGCGCTTCCTCTCCACATTCGCCACCCAGATCGTATCCGTCGCCGTCGGCTGGCAGGTGTACGACCTGACCCGCGATCCGTTCGATCTCGGGCTTGTCGGCATTGTCCAGTTCCTGCCTTCGCTACTGCTGGTGCTGGTCACCGGGGTGATCGCCGATCGTTTCGGACGCCGTCTGATCATGGCGCTGACGGTTCTGCTGGAGGCGATCTGCGCACTGGCCCTGTTGCTGCTGACGCTGCGCGGCCTTAGCGGGCCGGGCTTGATCTTCGGCGTGCTCGCCATGTTCGGCATCGCGCGCGCCTTCTTCGGACCGGCCGCGGCGTCGCTGTTCGCCAACCTCGTGCCGCCAGAGGATTTCGGCAACGCGATCGCCTGGAATTCGTCAGCCTGGCAGACAGCGACCATCGTCGGACCGGTCGCCGGCGGCCTGCTCTACGGGCTTTCGGCGGACGCGGCATACGGCACCGCAGCCGTTCTGATGTTTGTCGCCGCAGTGCTGGTCTTCAGCATCCCGAAGCCTGCCCAGCGCAGCGAGACCGACAGGCCGACGATGCAGACCCTGTTTGCCGGCTTCGGCTATATCTGGAACGAAAAGATCGTGCTCGGCGCCATTTCGCTCGATTTGTTCGCCGTGCTTTTGTCCGGCGCCACGGCACTGCTGCCGGTCTATGCGCGCGACATCCTCGAACTCGGCCCATGGGGCTTGGGACTGTTGCGTTCGGCGCCGGGGATCGGCGCCATCTGCGTTGCCATCTGGCTGGCCGGACATCCGATCCGCAATCATGCCGGCGTTGTCATGCTCGGCTTCGTCGCGCTGTTCGGCGCCTTTACCGTGCTGTTCGGCCTCTCCACAATCACCTGGCTGTCGATCGCAGCGCTCGCCTTGCTCGGCGCCACCGATATGTTCAGCGTCTACATCAGAGAGACGCTGATCCAGCTATGGACCCCGGACAAGGTTCGCGGCCGCGTCAACGCCGTCAATCAGGTTTTTGTCGGTGCCTCCAACGAGCTGGGCGAATTCCGTGCGGGCACCATGGCGGCATTGATCGGCACCGTGCCCGCGGTGGTGATTGGCGGCGTCGGCGCAGTCGTTATCGCCGGATTGTGGGCGCTGCTGTTCCCGCAGTTGCGCAAGGTGCGCCACCTCAACGGGCGAAACTGATCCGGGGCAAGCCGAATAACGCGGCAGCGAACCGCGGCATTCCCAACCAGAAACAGTCAGTTCTCCAGACCTTCGAGCAGCGTGAGGAGGGCGGCGTCCAGGGGATTTGGGCCGACTTTTTCGAGTTGGAACAAACCTTCCATGGTCAACATGGTGATGCCATGGACTTGCGCCCAACAGGCTGCCGCGCGACCCCGCACGTCGCGCTTGCGCAGCACGCCCTCGGCCTGGCCCCGCTCCAGCAATGCGATCACCACGCCAAACACAGCGAGCGCCCTCTCGCTCAGATGCACGTCCGCTGCCTTGCCGGCCTCCGCGCTGAACATGAGCCGGTAGAGACCCGGATTTGAGGTTCCAAACCGAACATAGGCCCGGCCGACGGCGAGAAATTCGTCCCGCCAGGAATTTGCCCCTCTTGGCTTTGCCGTCGTCATCGCCTCATGCAGCCTGTCCAATCCCAGCAGCGCCATTTCGGCAAGCAGGGCGGCCTTGTCCGGAAAGTGCTTGTAGGGAGCGGCATGGCTGACGCCGGCACGGCGCGCCACTTCCCTCAGAGTGAACTGCCAGCCCTTTTCCTCGTGCAGCATGGCCATGGCGGTCTCGATGATCGCGTACCTCAGATTTCCGTGGTGGTAGGGACGATCGGTGGCTTCTTGCATGCTGCTCACAAAGTTATCATCAGAAACATTGTTGACATTGCCTACTTTCGGGCTTATGTCAATGCCTGGAAGTTAACGATGTCAACATTGGAGCCTGCTATGAACACCGTTGCAAATGAAGTCGGAACCCGCCTCGCCCTTACTCATCAGCGCGCGCGATCGGCGCATCCTGCCCTCCCGGACCGGCCGAGAGCGGCACAGTCCAAACGGAGCCTCGCGATGATCAACCTCATCGGTGGTGTGGTGGCATTCGGCCTGGCCGCGTCTCCGCTGCATGCCGGTGAGCTGTCGGCCATGGCGGGGGAGAGTATCCGTATCGGCGGCCTTCATGGCGTCCTCTACTACACCAACGACAATGACGGCTATCGGGTGATCGCAACGATGGCGGATGGTGAGGCCGGGGCTCCGGTGCGCTTCTCGGCCACCCTCGTCGAAGGGCAGTCGGCCACCATATCGGTGCCGGGAAAATTGGGCGAACCTGACCAAAGCCTCGAGGTGTCGCGCTCGGGCGACAAGCTTACCGTCACCGAGGTGGGATCGGTGTCCGACCAGAAAACTGGGGCCATTGCCGAGTAATGGCTTCACTAGGTCGCCGGGGCGTGCGCCACATCTCCATTTGTGCGCACGCTTGCAGCCGGTAATCCAGCACAAAAGAAAGTGATTTCCATGAACAAGACCAATCTTGGCGTCGCCCTGGTGACGGGCGCATCCACCGGCATCGGCCACGCAACGGCCAAAGCCCTGCAGAATGCCGGCTTTCGCGTGTTCGGAACCAGCCGTCGCGCGGTCGCCGAACGGTCCGACGGCATCACCATGCTGACCTGCGACGTCACCGATGACGCGTCCGTGGCGAAACTGGTCGATGACGTTCTGGCCGAGGCCGGGCGTATTGATCTGCTCGTCAACAATGCCGGCATGGGTCTGCTTGGCGGCGCGGAGGAGTCCTCGATGGCCCAGGCTCAGTCGTTGTTCGACGTGAACGTCTTCGGCGTTTTCCGCGTGACCAACGCGGTGTTGCCGACAATGCGCCGCCAAGGAAAGGGCAGGATCGTCAATTTGAGCTCGGTGCAGGGGTTCATCCCAGCCCCCTATTTCGCGCTTTATGCGTCGACCAAACATGCCATTGAAGGCTATTCCGAATCGCTCGACCACGAACTGCGCCCGTTCGGAGTTCGCGTCGTGCTGGTCGAGCCCGCCTATACCCGTACGTTATTCGAAGACAATCTCGCCAGGCCGGATCAGTTGCTGGATATCTATGACTCTGCGCGCGCTGGCATGAATGTAGCCGTGCGGAAGGCGATGGAAAAAGGCGATGCGCCCGAAGTGGTAGCCAAGACCGTGTTGGCAGCTGCGACTAATCCCACTCCTAAGAGGCGCTATCCGGCGGGAAAAATGGCGCGCCAGGTCAGTTTCCTGCGCCGTTTCGTCCCGGCATCCGCATTCGACAAAAGCCTGCGTAAGCAGAACGGGCTGCCGGTCTGACGTCCACGTCAACGACTGCTGCTTCGGTCGAACCGGCAAACCACGGCAGGCTGCTGTCGCTCGGTTCACCGCTTCGGCAGGCAGACCTTGCCGTCCGGTGGGCTGACGAAACTCTTGGCGCATTGTCGGCTCCGTCGGTGGCGGGACTTGGAATCGGTGGCACGAATCCGGACACCTGAAGCCGCAGCGCCTCGTCCCCCAAAAACGGCGATACAAAATCAAATCAATAGTTTGCGTTTATAGACGCAAAACTAGATCAGGACAGCGCGGGCTTACCGAAGATCGTCTGAAGGAATTCGCCGAGCCAGCGCTTCAGATGCATGTCCCAGATTAGCCGGCCGCCGAGATGGTCGCGGCCGGGCTGCGCGCCGGGGAGTTCGAAGCGATGCGCGCCGCGAACGACCCAGCGCTGCATCATCGCCCTGGTCAATTCGCCATGGAACTGGATGCCCCAGGCATTGTCGCCATAACGAAAGGCCTGGTTGGGATAGGTTTCGGCCGTCGCCAGCAGCGTCGCGTCCCTCGGCAGCGAGAAGCCCTCGCGGTGAAACTGGTAGACCATCTCAGGCCAGCGCATCAGCTTCCTGCCATCCTCCGTCGCTTTCAGCGGATACCAGCCGATCTCGACCAGCCCCTCGCCATGCCCCTCGACCTTGCCGCCAAGATGTTTGACCAGCATCTGCGCGCCGAGGCAGATGCCGAGCAACGGCCGGTTCTCCCGGAGCGGAACTTTCAGCCAGTCGGTCTCGCGGCGGACGAAGTCGTCCTCGTCATTGGCGCTCATCGGTCCGCCGAACACAACGGTTCCGGCATGACCGTCCAGTGTTTCCGGCAAGGCGTCGCCGAGCGGCGGGCAGCGGAGATCGAGGTCGAACCCCTCTTCGATAAGCATGTGGCCGACGCGCCCGGGGCTCGAACTCTCCTGATGCAGCACGATCAGGATTTTTGGTCTCGGCCTCGGCGTGGATGGCATGGGTATCC
>NZ_RZSX01000005.1:0-23689 GCF_004023105.1 Mesorhizobium sp. M5C.F.Ca.IN.020.32.2.1
AAGCCACGCATTGGAGCCTGCGCTCGATGGCACGCGCCGTCCACCATGCGCCATCGACGATCCATCGGATATGGAAAGCCTTCGGCCTTCAGCCGCACCGCGCAGAAAGCTTCAAGTTATCGAGCGATCCTTTGTTGTCGAGAAGGTGCGCGACATCGTCGGCCTCTACATGGCACCGCCCGAACACGCGCTGGTCCTGTGCGTGGACGAGAAGAGCCAGATCCAGGCGCTCGATCGCACCCAACCGGTGCTGCCGATGCGGCCCGGCCAGATCGAGCGGCGCAGCCATGATTACAAGCGCCACGGCGTGACGTCGCTGTTCGCAGCGCTCGATTTCGCCACCGGACGCATCATCGGCAAATGCTATCCGCGCCACCGCTTTACGGAGTTCCGCCGCTTCCTCGACGAGATCGAAGCGGCGGTTCCTGAAGATCTCGACATCCATTTGGTCATGGACAACTACGCCACGCACAAGACGCAACCCATCCGCAACTGGTTCGCCAAGCGACCCCGCTGGCACGTCCATCTAACACCCACCAGCGCGTGCTGGATCAATCAAGTCGAGCGCTTCTTCGCCGATCTCACCGACAAGCAGATCAGGCGCGGCGTTCACCGCTCAACCGGAGAACTCGAAGCCGCCATCCACGCCTACATCGATGCTGTCAACGCCGACCCGAAGCCCTTCAGATGGACAAAGTCCGCTACCGACATTCTCGCCTCGATCGAACGATTCTGCCTCGCAACCCTCAAAACTGGCGACCAACATGCTAAAATCGTCAGAACTTCGGAATCAGGACACTAGAGTGCGTTCACCGAAACTCTGCGCCTTCGCCGCGCTGGGAGCCTCGATGATGGTGTGCCGCTGGAAATAGCAGTCGCCAAATCGGCAGAAGGGGGCTCCCCGAGTTGCTAGATCGCCGAAGCCCGTTTCCGCTCGAGGTAAAGTTGCCGCAGATGCGCCGTAATCGAGCCCGGTTTACCGGCTCCGATCGGCTTGTCATTGATACTCACGACGGGGCTGACGAGACCAGACGCTGATGTGGAAAAGGCTTCCGCCGCGTTCTCGCTCTCCTCGACCGTAAACGGCCGCTCCTCTACCCGCAGCTGAAGACTACCAGCGCATAGCAGCACGGCTTCGCGCGTAATCCCTTGCAGAATGTCGGTGGAAAGATCCCGTGTGACAACCGTTCCGTCCGTCGTGACGATATACGCGTTGCTTGACGAACCTTCCGTGATAAAACCGTCCTTGACTAGCCACGCATCATCAGCCCCCTGGGCTTTGGCCTGCATCTTCGCCATCGATGGATAGAGGAGTTGAACAGTCTTGATGTCGCAGCGCCGCCATCGCAGATCATCGAACGTGACGACATGCTGACCGCGGGCGGCGAGTGGGCTGTCGACGATCGACTTCTTCTGCGTGAACAGCACAACAGTGTTGGGCGTCGATTTCAGCGGGAAGTTGAAATCGCGGTCGGCCACCCCGCGCGTCACCTGAAGGTAGACCAAGCCCTCGCTGATTTGGTTCCGCTCGATCAGTTCGCGATGGATTTCCAGCAGTTTTTCCTCAGCCAGCGAGAACGGCATATCCAGTTCACCGAGGGAACGGCGTAGGCGGGCCATATGGCCGGAAAAATCGACGAGCCTTCCGTCAAGAACCAGCGTCACCTCGTAGACGCCGTCGGCAAACAGGAACCCGCGGTCAAAGATCGAGACACGTGCTTCGGTTTCCGGTAGATAATCACCATTGACATAGACGTGACGCATTGAACTGACCCCAAAGAGATGTTGATGACGGCTTCATCAGCAACAGGTCGTAGTGAATTACTGCTTCCCGGTTCAGCGGGCCGTCGAGATCGACAAGGCTGCCGAGCGCGGTGGAGCAGATCACAGCCGTTGCCCAATGTTTCGCAGTCGTTTTCATAATGCTTCGTTCACCCTCTTGTAGGTCTGCAATCTCGCGGGGCGATGTATCCCGTCATTGAAGACCAGCCTGGCGACGCGATTGACGATAGGCATGGGAGGTAGCCTTCTCCTGACTGCGGCAGGTTTGTTACTGCCTCGCCTCTTGTGGGGGAGAAATGTCGTGGCGCGGTTAGGCGCGCGCTATGACTCGCATCATCAGAACCGGGATCCGATTGGAACCGGCGGTCGCTGCTGCAACGACCGCGCCGTTTCGGGCTCCAACGGGAAATGGCATTTAAAGCTGTGCTTGGCGTCGTTCGGGCTTACTGAAGTTTCGGGGAACACGCTGCTACAGATTTTCTGGACGTAGCGACAGCGCGTGTGGAACTCGCACCCGGATGGCCGTCTCATCAGGCTCGGCACTTCGCCCTTTATCTCAATGCGATTGAGAACGGCATCCGGATCGGGTTCCGTATTCGCCGACAGCAAGGCTTGCGTATATGGATGCCGCGGTTGATCGAAAATCTGTTCGGTCGGCCCGATCTCGACGAAGCGGCCAAGATACATGATCGCCATACGGTCAGTGATATGGCGTACGACATTGAGGTTGTGAGTGATGATGAGTATGGCGATGCCGAGTTCGTCCTGCAAGCGAGCAAACAGATTAAGCACCTCGCCCTGCACCGATACGTCGAGGCCAGCCGTCGGCTCGTCGGCAATGATTAGGTCCGGATTGAGCGCAAGGGCACGCGCGACGCCTACGCGCCTGGCCTGCCCGCCGGAAAGCTGATGGGGGTAGCGGCGAGCAAAATCCGTCGGTAAGCCGACCATACGCAAGAGACGTTCCGTTTCGGCTCCGGCGTCGCGATTGCTTAATCCGTGGATGCGGAAGGGCTCCGACAGGAGCGATCGCACCGTCAGGCGTGGCGAGAGCGAGCCGATGGGATCCTGGAACGTCATCGTCATCCGCCGCAGATACGGCTTACGCTCGGCCACGGTCAGTCCAGTGAGTTCCTGTCCCTCGAAGCGAATGCTGCCCCTCACAGGCGGTCTCAACCCCATGATTGCGCGCGCAACCGTGGACTTGCCCGAGCCGCTTTCGCCCACAAGGCCAAGTGTCTCGCCTTTGCGAATTTCGAAGGACACGCCGCAGACCGCGTCGACGAAAGGATGCTTCGTACCCGTGGCAAGCGCCTTCAGTGGGCCCATGGTGCGGAAACGGACGCAGAGATCCTGGACGCGGAGCAGCGCGCTCATGCTGAAACCTTCTGTTCTTCACTAAGCAGATGGCATCGCGCGCTGTGCTCGGGTCCGATACGGTACTCAACCGGTTTTTCTTGCCTACAACGATCGAATGCCGAGGGGCACCGCTGACGGAAGATGCATCCTCCATCGACGCCGAGAAGGCTGGGTACATCCCCGGGAATGGTCGGCAAAGTCCGCGTCCTTTTTCTGATCCGCCCCGGATCGCATTCGAGAAGCGCGCGGGTGTAGGGATGAGCGGGATTGTGGAAGATGTCTCGCACGGTCCCCTGCTCAACCACTTCGCCAGCATACATGACGGCGACCCGGTCGCATAGCTCAGCGACCGCGCCGAGATGATGAGAGACGAAAAGGACGGCGCAGCCGATCTCCTCTTGGAGATCTTTCAGGAGACGAATAATTTGCACCTCAAGAGTCGCGTCAAGCGCAGTGGTTGGCTCATCGGCGATCAGAAGCGCGGGCTCCACAAGAAGGGCCATGGCTATGCAGATACGTTGGCGCATGCCACCGGAGAACTGATGCGGATAATCGCCGATACGAGAGTCGGGGTCGGGAATACCGACTCTTTGAAGCATGGCGATAGCACGGGCGCGTTTTTCGCGCCGACTTCTAAGTCGGTCGTGGTGTTGGATATCGATCATCTGGCTCTCGATGGACCGCACAGGATTGAGCGAAGTCATCGGGTCCTGGAAGATCATTGACAGACGATCGCCGCGAATGCCTCGTCGTGCCGACGAGGGCATGTTGAACAAATTACGACCCTCGAAGAAAATAGCGCCGGCCGTGACTTCGGCATTTTCGGGAAGCAGTCCCATTACCGTATAGGCGAGCGTGGATTTTCCCGATCCGCTCTCTCCGACAATACCCACAATCTGTGCAGCTGGAACCTCTAGCGAAACGTTTCGCAGCGCATGAACGCCACCGGATGGAGTACCGAAATAGAGATCAAGCCCACGGACTTCGAGAAGTGAAAGACTGGACATTTGCGGCGCCGTACCATCGCGTCTCACAGGTCTTTTCCTAGCTTGGGGTCAAATATGTCGCGCAGCGCCTCCCCCAAGAATGTGAAGCCTAGGGTTGCGAGGATGATCGGAATGCCTCCGGCGATCGCTAGCCAGGGCGTGTTTTTAATGTAGTTGTATCCATCGTTCAGGACAGCTCCCCAATCGGGTGTCGGTGGGCGCACGCCCAAGCCAAGAAAGCTGAGACCCGCCTGTACGGCGATAACGGCCGGCACGTCCATGCTCACAAGAATGATAAGAGGGCCGATAACGTTCGGAAGTACGTGCACTGCGAGGATGCGCGTCGTCCCAGCTCCCATGCTCTGCTCCGCGGCAATGTACTCACTATTGCGAAGCGCTTCTGTTTGGGTGCGTGCTACGCGCGCATAAATAGGTATGGACGTTGTTGCGATTACGAAAATGATGCTGGTCACACTGGGTCCAAGCAACCCTATGACGGCTAGCGCAAATATAATGCTGGGAAACGAGCGGATCGTATCAAAGATTAGAAGAAGTACGTTGTCGAGCCAGCGCGGCCCGAAGCCTGCGACTAAGCCTAGCACGAGGCCGAGCGCCAATGAAATGCCGAGGGAGGCGAAGGCGACAAGGAGCGGAATGCGGCCGCCCATGATGATTCGAGAAAACGTGTCGCGACCGAGCTGATCGGTGCCCAGGAGAAAATCCAATGAGGGGGCCGCCAGACGCGGCCCGACCATAATCCGAATCGGATCATGCGTTATTATCAGCGGAGCGAAGATCGCGCTCGCAAACACTAACACAACGAGCAAGGCTCCAAGCACACCCAGACGGTTCTTACTCATTTGCCGGAGAAAGCTAAGAAAGGTACCCGGGCCTTGCTCGCCATTGGCTTCGGCTCGGTTGGCTTGAACAGTAGCCATGTCAGAGTTCCTCCCGGGCTCGCGGATCGAGGGCTGCGTTGATCAGGTCGGACATCGTTGTGGCAGTGACGATGAGGAAGGTTGTGACGAGCGCGCCGCCCATCACGACCGGGTAGTTACGCGCTCTGACCGCGTTCACAATTAGAGCGCCAATACCAGGTCTTGCGAACACCACTTCGATGAAAACAGCAGACGAAAGCAGCCACGCTATGCCAACGCCTATTATGGTAACGGTCGGCAAGATCGCGAGTGGCAGCGCGTAGCCTGTAACGATGCGCCATTCCGAAAGGCCAAAAGAACGGGCCATACGTATGTGGTTTTCACCTAGGATCTCAAGCATCGATGCACGCACCAGTCGGGAGATATATCCAACCCAACCGATACCCATTGCGAAGGCCGGCAGGATAAGATGGATCACTCTATCTGCAAAGCCGGTTCCCGCTCCTATCGCGGGCAGCCAGCCAAGCATCACAGCAAAGATCAGAAGTGCGGAAACCGCCATGACGAATGAAGGAATGGCGATCGTGGCAACCGCCACGATGCCAACAGCCTGATCTATCATCGAATTACGCCGCATGGCTGAGTAGCAGCCGAGTGGCACCGCAACCGCAACCGCCCATAAGATCGAGACAAGGATCAGTTCGATCGTATAGGGCAATTGCTCGAATACGACGTCGGCCACAGGCCTCTGGCTAAAAACGTCGAAGCCGAGATTTCCACGAAGCAATCCGCCGAAGAACGTGACGATCTGCACGACGAGCGGCTTATCCAGCCCCATTTGCTGATGGAGCTGAGCTCTAAACTCCGGTGTGGCTTGCGGGCCGAGCAGAGCTACAGCGGGATCCCCCGGCACCGCATGGATCATCAGAAGCAGGAACGCCTCAGCGATAGCAATAACTGCCACCCCAAGTACGACCCGTTTCAGGAGGTAAAGCCACATATTAGCGCCTAAGCCGGCCCAAAATCGTTGTACAGTGGGCGTCCGTCTGGGCGGGTCGCAGCCTGCATCTGTGTGGTTCGATACATCAGCGGAGTGCTTCCGTTTGTTATGAAGCGGAAGGCTCCGGACTCTTCCATTAGATCCTGCATTTCGTAGTACATCGTTGCACGCTCGCCGGGATCGCTGACAGTGGCTGCCTTGGCGCTTAGTTCATCATAGCGCTCGCTGCGAAAGCGCTGCCAATTCCAAATGCCGACTTGATCACTCACAAAATAGACCGTTGCGTAATGTGGATCCGGCACACTGTTGAAGTAAGTGAAGAATAGCTGCAACTCTTTCCAGCGCTCGCCTTCCGATTCCATGCCAAGTGTCCAGAACGAGCCAGATTCCTGGACATCGACTGTAAGCGCAATGCCGATTTGCGACAATTGTGCCTGCACCGCTTGAGCCAAAGCCGCATCGGCGCTCTCGACAGAGATGGTCAAGGTGAGATCACTCACACCGGCTTTTTCCAAGAACTCCCTGGCCTTTGTGAGATCGCCCTCCGGTGGGACGAGCGCCTTATCGCGATGTCCAACAAGGCCAGGAGCAATTGTGCCGGTCGCTACGGCCGCCTCACCCGCATAGGCGACATCCAAGATCTGCGGCACATTGATCGCCCACTGGATCGCCTTGCGCACGTTGATGTCTTTTAGCTTCGGGTGATCCACGTTAATGCCAATCCAGTGATACTGGATTGAAGGATGCTGCTCGATCTTTGTGTCAGCCGGCGGATTTTTCCTGAAACTGGCGAGCGAATCGAGACTCACCCAAGTGAAGTCGACGTCTCCCGCCTGATAGGCGCGCTCCGCCGACTTGGGATCGGAGATCGGGATAATGCGAATCTCGTCAAAGCCGGGCTTCGGCCCCGACCAATCTGGATTGCGCGTCAAGTGCACATATTGTTTCGGCTTCCATTCCGCGAGCAGGTAGGGTCCAGAAAAGGCCGGTGGCGTCATGCCGAAATCATTGCCGTCGCCGGTTGCCTTAATTACCGCATCCTCGGACATGATATGGCCGGCACCGAAGGGAAGAGTGATATACCAGAGCGGCACGAACGGAGTTTTGTGTACGATGACGCCGGTATAGTCGTCTTCTATTTCAACATGATCGAGCGAACCCCAATCAACTTTTACCGGCGAGTTGAACTTAATAGCACGCTCGAAGGAGAATTTAACGTCCTTGGCGGTCATTTCGCCGTAGCCGCCTGTGAACTTGAAGCCTTTCTTCAATCGGAAGCGGATATGAGTTGGGTCGACCTGCTCAATCTTTTCCGCAGCCTCCAACTCCCAGCCCCATTCAGAGCCAGGCTTGTAGCGCGTGAGCTTTGAATAGATGCAATTCATTACATCGACGTTTTGAGAGTTATTGTAGAACCCCGGATCAAGCTTATTGATATCTTCCATAGAACGAACTTTGAGCAGCTTACCCTCGGCCGCCCAGATGACTTGTGACAATGGCATGCCGGCCGCGATGACCCCCCCCCCGAGCGCGGCGCCGGTCTTGAGAAAGCTCCGACGGCTTATACCGCTGGCGATATTATTCATGATCGATTCCTCCCTTTCTGTTTGCGATTTGCCGTCAGACCGGCGCTTAGGTCGGTTGATCCCGCTCACCAATGCAATGCCATGACCTGATTCGCAGCCCGACCGACGGAAAAGCATTTTTGCATTCGGCGCATTCCGATGCTGTAGAGCTGGTCAGCAGCAAGAATAATCATAGAAGACGACCAGCAAAATGCTAATTCCGTTTACGTATGGGCGGCATCTTGATACTAGATGGTCCTCGCTGTATGACGAAATACGCCGCCGAAGGTTGGGGGGAAGGCTAAGCTGAGAAACGATCGCGCAGAGACCATCGGCATTCCCGACGTCTGCGCGATGGACTTTTTCCACGATCAACTCGCGACGAGGAAGAAGATTAAGTGCACCGCTGGGGTGGAGCACGTTATGGTTCCCCTTCGACGTGTGACTACCCGTGCCATTGACGGATGAGTCTGTTCACGGCTTCGCTCTGGTCGATGTGGGGACCATGCCCTACATTGTTCAGCAGGTGGAAATCCGAATTCCTGATCAGCTTTGCCAGCTTAAAACCGTGATCCGGCGTCACGGTCGGGTCGTTCTTCGACCAGATAATCAACGTCTGGGCCTGAAGCCGATCAAGGTAGGGGAAGATGTATCTTTGCTGTAGCGCAACATAGAGGTGCCAATTGGTTTCTTCTTCGGGCAGGTTCTGGAAGATCTCCCATTGTCCGCGTGCTGCGGCCCGCCGATAGGCCTGTCGCTTCGCCTCTTCGACATCCTGTCCCCAGACGCGGCAATATTTCCGGCACTCGGCGATGTATTCCTCTTCGCTCGGCATCGCGCCCGAGTAGTCGTAACCCTGCCGGCAAGCCTGCATCCAGGCTTCGTCACGGTCGTCTCCAAACGCGGGAGACACGGAGTTCGCGGTCAGCAGTACGAGCCTGGAAACAAGATCGGGGCGCACGATCGCAACCCGCGCTGCGACGAATGATCCTTCTGAATTGCCCGCCAACGTGATCTGTTTTAATCGCAGCGCTTCGATGAAGCCGATCACATGATCCACGCGACCGAGCCGGTTAACATATTTGCGATCGGCGGGATAATCCGTCCCACCGCACTGGAGCTGATCAACCGCGACCACCCTGAATTGATCTGATAGGCCGTTCAGCTGCCGAACAAAGGAAGCCCTTCCCTCTGCGAAGGGGCCGGCGCCATGTAGGCATAGGATAGGCACACCGGCTCCCTTCTCACAATACGAGGTCGTGATACCACCAACCGATATGCTATGTTCAGTGATCATGAGTTGCATTTCCTCAGCACAACTGGCCGCGTCAGGTCGCCTTTGATACTTTGGGGCTGAACTGATCCGTGCGTCTTGTGAAATATAGCAGCGAGATCGGCCGCGATTGTCAGGATGTAAACGCAGAAAATCGGCGTTTCGCGATCAACGGCATCTGTGGTCGAGCGAAGACATCGGGGTGGCCATTTCACCGGACAGTCGGCGATTAAAGGCAGATGCTTCCAGGCGCCTCTTCGCATATATATTCCTCTTCACTCGGCATCGGCCGGTATAGTCATATGACGTGGGCGGCGCCCGCGCTGCGCTGGCAAAAGGTGAATTGGCGCCGACACCGCAGCAGCCATCGTCGGGTTCCTGCGACATTGGGATGCTCCCTACTACCTTTGTCCTGTCGACGATGCGGCTTTCGTATGTCCATTCAATCACGCTATTGGGCCGCATTGCGTGCGTTGTTCATCTTTCGACGCAGAAAAGCGGCCGATTTCTCAGCTGTTGCGAAGAAAACGACGATGGCCCATAAAATCCGGGTTTCAACCGCGCAATCTGGAAGGAGAAAAATGGAGGAGTTGCAGACCTATTGGACGACTTAGAGTCGGTTTCGGAACTCATGGGGCCCTTGCCATTCGCCTTACGAGGAGCATCACGGAGGCGGCGTAGAGGAATGCGGCGGCGGAATTGATCGTCGACTCGAAATTCTTGGCGAGGCGCCGGTTTCGGTTGATCCAGGCGAAGAAGCGTTCGACCACCCAACGCCTTGGCAGCACGACGAAGCCGACTTGATTCATGACGATTTCGACGGTGATGTTGGTGGCCGCCGTCACGGTCCTGAATGTCGGCGGGATGGGGTTCGACGAGCAGCGCCCGCTCGACGAGCGCATGGCGCTTGCGGCCCCTGATCTTCTTGCCCGCGTCTTAGCCGCGAGGCCGGCCGGCCTCGGTTGTTTTGACGCTTTAGATGTGAGGTTTCAATAGGTTGTTCATTCGGTCCTGAGCGAGGAAGCGGAAGTTGCTGAAGCTTTAGCGATTCTCGGAGGACCGAATGAACATCCATAAGAATGCCCGACTGACGCCGCATGGTCGAGAGCGGATCGTGACTGAAGTGCTGCGCGGGCTGACGCCGCAGGCCGCCTCACGAGCCGCAGGCGTTTGCCCGCATACGGTGCGCAAGTGGGTTTGGCCGGTCTTCAGGATCGCAGTTCGCGACCACGACGTCTGCGCCGTCCCACGCCGCCGCAGCTCGTCGCTCGCATCGACGCCCTGCGCCGGGAGCGTAGGCCCGGCAAGCATATCGCCAGAGGTTGGCGTCTCGCCCGCAACAGTCAGTCGTCTTCTCAAGCGCCTCGGCCTGAACAGCTCGAGGCTTTGGATCCATTGCCGCCGGTATGCCGCTATGAGCGTGCCCATCCCGGCGAGCTAATCCACATTGACATCAAAAAGCTCGGCCGCTTCGAGCGGGTTGGCCATCGCATCACCGGTGACCGCACAGGCCAGAGCACCTGGCGCAGCTCCAGGCGTAGCGGTGCGGGCTGGGAGTTCGTCCATGTCTGCATCGACGATGCATCTCGCATCGCCTTCAGCCAAATCAAGCCCGGCGAGAAGACGCGGAGCGCTATAGCCTTCCTCAAGGCAGCCATCGCCAATTGCAAGCGTCTCGGCATAACCGTGACCCGCGTCATGACCGACAACGGCTCCTGCTACATATCGAGAGCCTTCGCCAAGGCCTGCAATCGGTTGCGCCTCAAGCACATCCGCACAAAGCCGTACACCCCAAGACCAACGGCAAGGCCGAACGCTTCATTCAGACCGCGCTGCGCGAATGGGCATATGCCAGGGCCTACGACACCTCAGACCAAAGGGCCGAAGATCTGCCTTGCTAGCTCCATTGCTATAACTGGCACCGACCCCATGGTCGTCTCAAGGCCAACACGCCTATCAGCAGACTCGCCTTGTCCGAGGACAACCTGTTGAGGCTCCACAGCTAGCTGTCGATGATGGCGACGTTGGGCTGGCGTGGCCGCCGACACTCTCGCGATCGGCCGTGACCCAGGCATGGTTAATCTTCTCCCACCGAACCGTCGCGAAAGGCTGCGAACCAGCGGTAGACTGTCGCCCACGGCGGAAAATCCGATGGCAGGAGCCGCCAGGCGATGCCGCCGCGAAGCGCGTAGAAGATGGCGTTGAACATCTCGCGCATCGACCAAACGCGGGACGCCCCGTCTTGCAGGCAGGCAGCAGGCGCGATTCGATCAGCCGCCACTCGGCATCCGTCAGATCGGTCTGGGATCGCGCCGTGGGGCGGCTATGCTGTTCGCGAGTGGTCGGGGTCCACATAAAATCTCCGAGCAGGTCGGCAAACCACTTGGAATCAGGTAAACTCAACCGCTCATCCCCTTTCGAAACGGCCTCTTAGAGCTTGCCATCCTAAAATTGGCGCTCGGCCGACCGGCCCAGTGATCGTAAAGCCAATACCGTGTTCCGTTGAGCTCAATTCCCGAGCTCTCCATAGGGCGTCCCTTGATGGCGCTCTCCAACCAGCCAACCTCCATCTCGGGAACCGAGAGAGCAGGAAGTCAGTATACGGGTCAAACGGCGGTGTCAGCACCTGCGTCTTCGCAGCCGTAGCTAGACCACCTCTCCGCGATACATCACCGCGATGGAATCGGCCATAGCCTTTACAGTCGCGAGGTCGTGGGTGATGAACAGGTATGTCACTCCCTCGATCTTCTGCAGGCGCAGCAACAGTTTGAGGATGCCGTCGGCCACCAATGGGTCGAGAGCGCTCGTCACCTCGTCGCAGATGATGAGCTTCGGCTTTGCCGCCAGCGCGCGGGCGATGCAGACCCGCTGCTTCTGGCCTCCGGAAGCTCCGCAGGTCAATGAACCCTTGCCCATCTCGATCTCATCGAGAAGCTCGGCAACGGGTTGTCGCGCTCGCGTGCGCTCATCCCGAAATAGAACTCAAGCGGCCGGCCAATGATGGCTCCGACCGTCTGGCGCGGGTTCATCGCCACGTCGGCGATCTGGTAGATCATCTGCAGTTCGCGAAGATCATTCCTGGTGTGGCCGGCAAGCCTGGGGGGCAGAGTCCGACCGCGAAAGTAATACTGCCGGAGATCGGCGGCAGCAGCCCCGTGATGACGGGCTAGGGTGGATTTCCGGAGCCCGACTCTCCGACGACAGCGAGGGTTTGGCCGGGATGGACGTCAACCGAGAGGTTCTGCAAAACCTTCACGGCACCGCCGCCATAAGCGGCAGTGACGTTCCTCACCGACAAAGGCTTTGGCGTCGGTTCCTTCTCCTCGTGCTCGATCGAACGTACCGACACAGCGCCTTAGTGTAGTCCATGCGCGGCGATAGCCCAATCAAAGCCCCGAGCGGGATTGTGCGGACATATCTAAGCACCACTGCGGTCATTTCGGATGCCTCAAACGCGGATTGGTGAGAATGGAGGCGATATCGGCGACGATGTTTAGGCCGATATAGACGGCGGCGAAGATGAGGCCGATCGCCTGAATCACCGGCACGTCACGCTTGGTGACGTCGTCGACGAGATAGGGAGGCCAGCGCGAAACCCGAAATCGCCTTGTCGATCGGCCGTTTCGGTAGCGTACCGCCAGCAGCCCAAGGATGATGGCGAGCGGAACCGAAAACACGGCCGCCCAGAAGGCGAGGAACAGCGTGTTCCACATCCGTGGCATCAGCGTCGCAGCGATCTCCTGTCGCGTAGATGCTATGGGCGGCGAGCGTGTGGCACCCTCGGCGCTGTTGAGCAGCTATCTAAGGAGCCCCCATGTCACCATCCCTGTTTGGACTGGGGACATCGCGAACAGGTGTGCGAGGACATCGCGAACAGTTTTGCGCGTTGTGCGCAAGGGGGTTCGGGATGCCGTTCAAGGACAGAAGCGCGATGAAGCAGAAGTTGGAGTTCGTGAAGCTGGCGCTGGTGGAGGGGTCGAATGTGAGCGCGTTGTGTCGTCGCTTCGGGATCGGACGGACGTGCGGCCACAAGCTGCTTTCGCGCTACCGCAGCGAGGGCGAGGCAGGACTGGCCGAGCAGTCGCGGCGGCCGAGATCGAGCCCGGCGCAGTGCGCGCCGGAGGTGGAAACGGCTGCGCTTTCGGTGCGTGCAGTGCATCCGGCTTGGGGTGGACGCAAGATCGCGCGCGTCATCGCCCGCGATGGCATCGGCACGCCCGCGGCCTCGACGGTGACCGGCATCCTGCGCCGCAACGGCATCGCGCTGGGCGCGCTGGGCGGCGGGGCGCAGCCCTTCATCCGCTTCGAGCACGAAGCTCCCAACGATCTGTGGCAGATGGATTTCAAGGGCCACGTCGCCTTGCATGGCGGTCGGCTGCATCCGCTCACTGTGCTCGACGACCATTCGCGCTTCTCGATCGCGCTGTCGGCCTGCGCCGATCAGACCACCGCAACCGTGAAGGCCTGGCTGATCGCCGCCTTCCGCCGATACGGCCTGCCGTGGCGTATCGCCACCGACAACGGCCCGCCCTGGGGCGACGGCGGCCGCAACAACTTCACGCTGCTCACCGTCTGGCTGATCGAGGCTGGCGTCGCCGTCAGCCACTCCAGGCCTTGCCACCCGCAGACGCTCGGCAAGGACGAGCGCTTCCATCGCTCGCTCAAAGCCGAAGCGCTGCAGGGACCGCCCTTTGCCTATCTCCCCAAGGCCCAGGACGCCTTCGATCGCTGGCGTCACGTCTACAACACCGTGCGTCCGCACGACGCGCTTGGCGGCGCTGTGCCGCTCGACCGCTACCGCGTCTCGCAGCGCCAGTATCGCGATATCGTCGAGCCGTTCGACTATGCCAAGGACGATCTCGTCCGCCGCGTTCAGCAGCATGGCTTCGTCTCCATCCTCGGCCACACCGTGCGCCTGTGCCGGGCCTTCGCAGGAAAGTCCGTCGCCTTTCGCCCAACCGCTGCCGACGGCGTCTTCGACGCCTGGTTCACTGAAGTCCGGCGCATCGTTGAGCTTTTAGTTGGCGCGCTGGCTCCAGGCGCGCGTTGTCGAAGCTTATGTCATACGTCAATCGAGCGTCGCGGTTTCCGCGAACATCGGCGTGCCAAGACCGATCGCCTCGATACCGAACTGCTGATGCGCGCCTTTCTTGGCTGGCTGCGGGGCGAGAAAGCGCCACTGCAGCATGGCAGCCATCCCAACCATCAATGAGGAGGAGGCCCGCCGTCCGAACCGTGAACGAGACAATCTCGTCCGCGAACGTAAACAGATGGTCAACCGCATCAAGGCAATCCTCGCTCGCTTCGGAATTCGCGCCTTCAAACCCAATCGGCGCAAAGCTGCCGAGAAACTGGAGGCTCTGCATACGGCGGAAGGTATGCCCCCGCCAGAACAAAGCCGACCCGAGTTGCGCCGTAATCTCGGACGGCTTCACCTGTTGCGTGAACAAATCCACGAGATCGAACAGGAACGGCTGCTGCAGCTCTCGTTGGTTCTGGACACGGAGAAGGGGCCGCTCGCAATGGTTCGCCTTCTTGCGCGGATCATCGGTGTCGGTACCGAGACTGCGGACATGCTGGTGAATGAGATTCTCTCACGCGGCCTGCGTGATCGGAGAGCCGTCGCCCGCTATGCCGGACCTACGGGGCGCCGGATGAGGGCGGCCAACGCAGGCGCGAGAAGGTCTTGCGCGGGCCGGCAATGCTCGCGTCCGCTATGGCATGATCCTGTTGGCTTGGCGGTTCCTCCAATACCAAAAGGACAGCGCGCTCGCGCACTGGTTTTGCGCGAGCACGGCCGATGGCCGTGGCGGAACGCGCAAGACAATGATCGTGGCTTTGGCGCGCAAGCTGCTGATTGCATTCTGGCGACTTGTCACGACCGGCGAGATCCCGAAGGGAGTAGCCCTGCGTCAGGCATAAGGCTTGGAGGAACGTTCGACAGGACGAGCATTGAAGTTTGGCAGCTGCAATAGCGTCTGCCGATAACGATCCGAGGTGGTGGTGATCCCGGTCGCTCACAGGGCTTACGACGCCGCGCTGTAGAATGGGCCCACCGCCCGGAGCTTCGCCGCCGATGCGTATGGCTGCATCATGGTTTTCGATCCGCCAGGATCAACCGCATACAAGCTTGCGCCGCGTTTACGGCCTCTGATGGCGAGCTCCCCCCGGTTGCAAGTTGTAGACCTCTACGATCAGGCACCGGCTCAATGTAACGCTGCCGCCGTGCTCGTGACCATCAAGGGCAAGTCACTTCACGATGGCCCAAAGGGCCACCCTTGACCGTCACGGTGTGCGGCGCCCCCGGAGCCAAAGCAGGAACAAATGGGCGCCACGGCTGAACAAGGAGACGGAACGACTGAAAGATTACGTTGACAAAGATCGCCCCATACAAGCGAGCGCCTTGCCGAGATCACCGGTTAATACCCGCCGAGCCACTGGAAGTAACGCACAATGGCGGGATCGATGATGCCGGGTTCCCGGCGCAGGTTGGCGACCGCCTCGGGCGTCGCCGCCTGTCCGACGATCGACTGCCCACGTCGCCTGGAAGGATCTGGGTGCCCGCGAAGATCAGCACGGAGACGGCGAAGAGGAGGAGAATGCCCAGCGCGAAGCGCTGGGCGATCCACGGTGGTGCGTCCATGTGCTGCCTGTCATAGCGGAACAGTCGCGGTCTCGTTGCACGCGTATCCGAACATAAGCCCCTGGTCGCCTGCCCCCTTCCACAGGAGGACATGCTCTTGAACTCGGTATTGCAACGGGCGCGTGTCTGTTGGATACTTGAAAGTCTGGATCTAAGATGGAGAGGCCCAGGATTTGACCTCTGCCTCTTTTTGGTTCGCGTATCGATGAAGGTCGTTGTCGGGAATTTTCTTGTTAAGCAGCAGAGCCCAGCTCCGAATCTTCTTACAACCAAGGATCGCGGCTATACCGCTTTCGTTCAGTTGCAGCTTCTTGAGGTCGGTTCCGATCTTTTTGCGAACGCCGGATACGGGATCCTTGTTGTCAGGCTCCTGCCCGTACGCTTGATACGCCTGTCGGCACGTGGATTGAGCCCATCCGAGATCACCCCCTTGTCGCCGATGGGCTGATAATCCGTTCGTGCCGAGGAGAACGTTGCAAATTCCTTCCCAAGCATTCCCATCATAATCCAGATACCAAAGGCCCACTTTACTGCCTCGCATTCAGCACTGCCGCCGCAACGGTAGATGGCACGTCGTCCCCTAAGCTACTCGTTGTGGAAGATGGAGGACGCGACCGGATGCGAGAGAGGCGCGCACCCACCACCTTCGCCTTGGCGACACATAGAGCCGAAAATGCCAAGGGGGCTCCACCGGGCCCAACTCGTTATGCGAGAACCCACCGCTGGCTCGGGACGAATACTCTACCACGGCCTCCGCCCAAGGGCGACCCGCGCCGTGCCATAGCTGGCGTCGCCATTCGCGAACGGCAGCTCGTGCGCTTGCCCGGCGATGGCGTCGGCGATCTCCGTGCTGCAGCCCCTCGTGCCCGGCGAAGCGGGTGAGATTGTAGGCAAGGTTGGCCACGCCGGTCTTCGTCCTGGCACGGCGATCCCGATGGTGGCACGAACAGGCCCATCCTGGATTTCTACTGCGCGAAGACGTGTTTGATGAATGCGCGGGTTTTCGATCTCCGCCCCCTTTGGCGGCGACGTCGCTTCGCTCATCTGCCGACCCTTCGGTTTCTTCTGGTGGATGTCAAAGACCTAGCCGTTCTTCTCCAGCCACTCCTCGTTCTTCTTCAAGCGATAGGCCGTGTCGGCCCAGACAGTCGAACCGGTGTTGGAGCAGTTGAGGACATTGCGAAGCGGCGCGCCGTCCTAGGCTGATGCGGTCGTGGCGTTTCAGCCGCGGATCAAGCCATGCCGGCGATCGATCGCGGCGTGGTTCTTGTAGCCGAAGGCGCGAATGGCGATGTCGCACTGCTGCGCTTTCCATCCTCGGCTACCTTGGCCTTCGAGAACTTCACCGTCTAGTTTAAGGCGCGTCCCGGTCCTTCTGGCGCAGCTTGGCGGGCTTGTCTTTCCACTTGCCGGTATCTTGCCCGCCTTAATATCGGCCTTCTCAGCATCGGTGTTGCAATGATGATAAAGTTTTAAAGCACGTTGAATATCCATTATTACCCCGCCATCGCGGTTTGGTACTCGCCCATGGACGCTTTAACGCAAGCTCGGGCCAGCGCATCGGTCGCATCGAGCACCGTTGTCCCGACCTCAAGCCCTGAAAAAGCGACAGGAAGTTCCGTACATGCTAAAAGCAAGCACTCCGCCCCCTGCTGGACTACCAGCCTCGCCGCAGCGCCTGCTGCCTCGCGGGCGGGAACCATCGTCCCCCCTTTGACAGATGTGATTGAGTGGTCGATGAGACGTTGCGTCTTCTCGTCTGGAACGACTACACGATCGACCGCCTTGAGCAATTCGGTGGCGTAGACGTCGGCGGAGATTGTCCCGCGTGTGGCCATTATTGCGATCGAGCGCGGCCTGTTTGGCATCGCTAGGAGCTCGTGAAGCACCGCTTGGAAGATATGAAGTATCGTCGCCCGACACCCCCGGTCCAACCGATCGTGCCAATAGTGGGCCGTATTGCATGGAATTGCGATGAATTCGACACCGGCCGCGTCAAGGAAGCGAACTCCTGAAAGCATCGGCAGGAAAGGATCGTCTCGACCATTCTCAATGGCCGATGACCGATCTGGTATCTGCGGAACGTCGTGAACAATAAGTGGAATATGGTCCTGATCTATTGCAGCAGGCGTTGCATGTATGATCTTTGACATGAAATCTACTGTCGCTGCTGGTCCCATTCCACCGAGGATACCTATTAGACTCTTGTGGCGCACTTGTTTGTCTTTCTGGTTACAATCGCATTGACTATTCCCGAAATTGCCCGCTATCGGTGAGACCTGCGTCACCACCATCTCCGCCTTCGGGCGCCATGGAGTAGCTGGCGTGCATGCCTCGGCCCAAAAAATTGCGCCCTGTTCATCGTGCGTCACCCACTAATGGCTGCGATGTCCGTGGCCCTGCGTCTCCTGGCATCTGAACTTTCCTATTCCATTCGCCGCGCATCACATAGGCTCGCTCCGCCCCCGCCGACAAGTCGGTCAAAGCTCCCGCATCTGTGGAAAGTAAGGAAGTGGTCGCTCTCGAAGTGATGCGTTGTTCGCGGGCGACGACGCCACTGCGCATCCAGCCGACTTCATTGGATCGGACGTGCGGCAGGTACCGGTGTCCATGAATCCGAGTAGGCGATATTATCTCCTTTCTCGTGGTGCCAATGTGCGAGCGTAGGTCTGTTTTCTGGCAGAATGGGGTTAGTGGGGACGTTATAGCGACGCATCTAAAGTTTGTTGTCGTCGATCGGTTGAATGGGGCGGCGGGCATGGCGGTGCTCTCTCCTTGGGTAAAGGGGGCAGCTCTGATCGCGTCGCCGACGACTCCGAGCTGGCGCCCCGCTTGAAAGGTTAGGGTCAATGCGGATGGTCCACGCCCCGCGTTAAGCCAAGTTGATCACTCCAACGACATTCTTAATAGCAATTCGTGTGCAAATAGCTTCGAGTGCGCGAGCAATTGGCGAAACTGCTGTCCGGGAATAACGGAACCGTTGTCCGGCTTTTGCGAAATCGAACCCGGATTACGGGCTGCCTCGGCGGTACACCGAGATATGACGTTCGGATCGTTCGGTGAATGCACCTCTCGCCCAATCTCCCCAGCGCTCAGCTAGCTCCAGCCCCACGCATTCGGCCATGCTATCGAGTTCCTGATGATAAACGTAACGAACGCGTTGCGGTAAACGTCTGACCGACGTACCAGAAAACCAGAGGAGGGTTGAAACTAAGTTCTGGTTTAGTGGATCGTGGACAGCCACATTGAGGATCGTATTCTCATGATCCACTAGCCGCGCCGTTGTGGTTTGTTGGCGGCCGACGCGAGGATCCGAGCCTGGTACACCCAGTTCTATCACCAAAACCCCCTCATGTTCTAGCGCCTCCGCGGCAGATCGGAGGCAAGCTATTTGCGCTTCGCGCGTGAAGAGCAGCGTGAACGTGAAATAAACGCAATATACCAAACGGTAGCGTTGCTCTGATCTGAAATGGGAAATATCTCCCTGCCAAGCCTTGATTAGGTCGGTGCGCTTTGCGAGAAGTTCCAACATACTGCGGGAATTATCGATCCCGTCGACCTTGACCCCGCGCTCGCTCAACGGCACCGCCACGCGCCCGTCGCCTATACCCAGTTCGAGAGCACTGCCCCCGCTGCAATATCGCTCAAGAAAGGCGACCGTGTCGTCTACCTCGGCGACTTTACCTTGTAGGGTGGTGTACTTTTCATAGATCGGAGCGTAAATTTCACCATACGTTAACTCATCAGACATGTTCGCTTCTCCTTCGATTGGGTTCGCAATTTGCTCGACTTACCTGCGTCCGTTCCGTCGCGACCAACTGTCGAGGGATAGCTCTCAAGCGAAATCGTCGTTACGGACATCGAACGGCTCCGTTCCTGGTGAAGTCGCAGTTCAAAGCGCAAGAGGTGTGCCAACTCAAAACCGGTTTCAGTTCAATACGTTGGCTTTTGGCGTCCGATTCTGCCTGTTTGTTTCGTCACAATTTTGTCGGGCTTCTAGCAGACTTCTTTGATGGGTCGTTTAGGTCAAACTACTCCTGCACTCTTTTTGTGGGACACTCCCGCAGGTCACTCGATTCTCTTCGCGGTCGGCCCTCTGGCCGCCGCATGATGGGGTCAGGAGAGCAAGGCGTCTCAATCTGTTTCACGAGCTCGCCGAGTTTGACCGGCAGGTTTGGGACTCTCAACGAGATCGCCTCGCCCATCGCCCCACGGAACGATTCAGGCATCGCGCTTTCGGGCAAAAGCTTTGTTCGTGTTGCGCGTTCCTTTGATTTGTCTCCGTTCACGCCGCCAGGGCGGCAAGCGCCTTTCCAAAGCGGAACTCGGTTGCGTCGGCCCACATGCGATGCAGGATGACCGCCAGCTTGCGTGCTACCGCCGCACGGGCGCGCCATGCCGCGGCGCCTGGCGATGTTATGCCCGATGCCCTGAGGCTGGACCCATTTCTTCGAGCGCACTAGCAGCGTGTGTGTGGGCGGCCTCGTAGAGGGCGGTGCGGGCCAGTTCATCGCCGCAGCAGTTGACCTTGCCCTCTGGATGTCGGTCTCGCCGGAACTGGTAGCGCGCCGGCGTCAGCCCCAGATGCGCCCGAACCGCCCGCGAAGAGCCGAAGCGCTCCGGCCGGTCGATCATGGCGCGGAAGGCGAGCGCGGTGATCGGCCCGAACCCCGGCGTGCTCATCAGCTGCCGGCAGACTTCTTCATTGCGTACGATTTCGAGAACCTGCTTCGTCAGGCGGGTAAACTCTCCCAGCATGACGGCGAAGATCGCACTGGGCGCCGGCGCCGGCTAATTCCCGCGCGGCCCGCAAAAGCGCTGCGCGACGGCAAGACCAGTTTGACGCCGGCCCTGCGCAGCATCGCGATCGAACGCATCTCGTTCAGCACCGTGCGGCGGTCAACCAGCAGCGCGCCAAAGCCGGCACTGCCGCCTCTTCACGTGCACCTGCGGATACCAGCCAGTGCGCATGATCTGCGCCAGTGCGCGGGCGTCATTGCGGATCGGTCTTGTTGGGCATTGTCTTCATGGCCGCATTGGTCTGTCGTGTCTCGATGCAGGTCGCCGGCAGGCCTTCGGCGTGCAGTCCATCGTGACGCGGTCATGCCACTCCCCTTCCACGGGAATCGGTGATCGCAACGTCACCAGCGTGCCATGGCCGCCCCTCTCGCCTCAGAGCAAGTTTTTGCAGAACCTTCAGGACACTATCCGGCTACGATTGTCGAGTGGGTACTTGAGCGAGCGCGACCGCGCCCGTGGCAGCGATGGCTTGGTGTGGGGTCAGAGGCGTATCGGCTATGACCACCTCTGCGGGCAAGCCTTCGATCCAGGTCGCAGCTTGCGGCGCATCGCCCTTTTGACCCGCGGTAAGCGTGAAGCGCAGAGGGCAGCCAAGCCCCGAACAGCCATGTGTATCTTGGTGCTCAGGCCGCCGCGGGAGCGACCAAGGGCTTGATCTTCAGACCCCCTTTTTTTGGCCCCAGCCGCATGTTGGTGGGCTCGGACGATGGTGGAATCGATGATCAGATATTCGAAGTCCGGATCATCCATCGACGATGCACCACACACACGCTTGCTGCTCCATCGGCTCATGCGCCGGAAGACGCTATTCCAATCGCCGAATACATCGGGAAGATCGCGCCAGGGGAGCCCGTGCGCACGATCCATAGCACCGCCTCGACGAACACCCGGTTATCGCGGCCCGTCGAGCCTTTCTGATCGGGCTGACCCATGACCAGCGGCGCCATCCGCTCCCACGCCGCATCGCGCAGCACTAACCGATCCATCACGCCAAAGACTGCCTCAAAAAGCCGTCTTGAATCACGCCGCGATCAAAAAGGGAATCTGGAGGCTTCTGTGAGGTCCGTATGTTCGACGGGGCCGCTTGGCACGACGCGGACCTCATTGCAAGCCGGATTGAACGGAGCCGCGGCCAGGACTGACGTATCGAGCAGTTCAGGTTTGGCTGATTGAACGAAGCCGCCGACGCGGCATTGGCGGGTCGGTTTACAGGTGAAGCTTCTGTTTTGAAGGATTGCAGCTGTTGAAGCGCAATGTTGAGAACAGGAGCAATGAGATGGCCGAATTGAGCCCTCTTCCCCCACGCATGATCGAGGACATGACCATCCGCAATCTGTCGCCGGCGACACAACGATTCTACGTGCACGCTGTGGCAAAGTTTTCCCGCCATTTCGGCCGCTCTCCGGAACGGCTCGGACTTGAGGATGTTCGCGCTTCCAGGTGCATCTGGTCTCTACCGGAATCTCGTGGCCGGCGCTGAACCAGACGGTGTGCGCACTGCGGTTCTTTTACGGCGTGACGCTCGGCCATGCCGAGATTCCTGAACGGATCGTCTACGCCCGCGCGCCTCACGCTGCCGGTGGTTCTCGGCACCGACGAAGTTGTCCGCTTTCTAGAGGCGGTCCAGTGCCTGAAGACGCGCATCGCCTTGACGACGGCCTATGCCGCGGGCCTTCGCGCTTCGGAGACCGTCGGGCTGAAGGTCGGGGACATCGATAGGCAGGCAAGGGCGGCAAGGACCGCACAGTGATGCGCAGCTTCTGCGCATCCTGCGGGTCTACTGGCGGCTGGCGAAGCCGCAGGGCTGGCTGTTTCCAGGCCAGGAGGCAAATCGACCCATCGACGTTCAGGTATTGTACTCGGCCTGCCGCTCGGCGCGTGCGGGCGCCGGCATCGACAAGCGCGTGACGGCCCACACGCTCAGGCACAGCTTCGCCACGCATTTGCTGGAGAACGGCACCGACATTCGCATCATCCAGGTGCTGCTGGGTCACAACCATCTGTCTTCGACGGCGCGCTACACTAAGGTCTCGAACGGCCTCATCCGGCGCACGACAAGCCCGCTCGACCGGTTGAACATCGAAGTCGTGCCGCCGGGCTGATCGCCGCAGGCTGCTGGCCGACAAGCCGCAAGCCGCTGCTGCCGGCGCAGAAGGCGATCTCTGCAGAAGCCAAGCCGTCATGCCGATGCCCGCGCTGCGGAGGGCGGATGACCATCCTCGACGTCTGGCATTGCGGGCAAGCGCCAGGCAGCCCTTCTGGAACGATAGCTCATGATTGCGCCGAGAGCGTCGAGAGCACGATGTTTGACATCAGCCGTCCTGCGCGCCGGTGCACCGGTCTTTTGCCCGTCTCGGGCCACCGCAACGAACGGTCGCCGCGAAGAACCACAGGGCGAGGTGGCTGAGCGCGATCTCCGGTACAACTGTGGCGCGGTCGACATCCTCCCACCTCGCCGTTGCAGCCCGGGCGGCGTTCAGCCGCCCATTCCCGCCCGGGGGCGCCCGCCACAATGCCCATAGCGCTAGTCCTGCCCGCGCCTCCGTTCAATCCGGCTTGCAATGAAGTCCGCGTCGTGCCAAGCGGCCCCGTCGAGCATACGGACCTCACAGAAGCTGAGGGGATTCCGGTTTGTGATTCAAGATGCTGGCTGGAGTGGAGGCCAGCATCGGATGACGCGACCTCTTTCGAATGATCTTCGTGAACGTGTTGTTGGCGCGATGGAGGCCGGCGAACGCTGCCGATCGGTCGCGGCTCGTTTCGGCATCGCCGTATCGTCGGCGGTGAAGTGGTCTCAGCGCTACCGTTCGAGCAGGTCTGTCGCGCCCGGCAAGATGGGCGGCCATCGCAAGCGTGTGCTGGAGCCGCACCGTTTCATCGCGGAGCGGATCAACCAGACACCGCATCTGTCGCTGCACGGGTTGAAGGAAGAGCTGGCGGCGCGCGGGGTGAAGGTATCCACGATACAGTATGGCGGTTCCTGCGCCGCGAGGGGCTGCGGTTTAAAAAACACTGTTCGCCCTTGAGCAGGCCCGTGCCGATATTGCCCGCCGGCGGCAACGCTGGCGATCCTGGCAGTCCGCTCTCGATCCGAGACGGCTGGTGTCCATTGACGAAACCTGGATCAAGACCAACATGGCGCCGCTGCGGGGCGGGGACCACGGGGCAAGCGCGTGCGCGGCTTTGCCCCGCACGGCCACTGGCGCACGCTGACCTTTCTCGGCGCTTTGCTGGGCGCGATGGTGGAGGTGGACGTGGAAGCAGCCTGCGGCCCGCTCCACGGCCGGGTTGAAGAGCGCGAGGCGCACCGCTGGGGCTCGACGCGCGGCCGGATCGGGTTTCACGGCGGCAAGGTCGCGTTCGAGCATCCGCGGGTGCGGACCGTCTATGGGTGGGAGATGGC
>NZ_RZSX01000600.1:0-4081 GCF_004023105.1 Mesorhizobium sp. M5C.F.Ca.IN.020.32.2.1
CCTGGCCTGCCAGAAACTCGTCATAGGCGAGACGCCGCCAGGCCGCGCCGTCGACGGACACGTCGATCGGGTCCTCGGGATTGTGGATGCGGGCGAGCGCGTCGCCGAAGGCAGGAAAGGTGCGGCGGCGCAGAAACTCGCCATCCTGCCATTCCGGCAGCACCGGCAAGCGAGCGAGCGCCTGGCCGATTGCGCGGCGCAGCACTTTTCCCGAGAGCCCGGCGGTGAGCGGATAGACCGGCTCGACCAGCGGCAGGTTTTCCGCTTCGCTGGCCAGCGCGATGTGGTCGGGGTGAACCATGGTCGGCCGGCCGTTGAACCATTCCATGCGACCGGAGACCACGACATGCTCGCCTTCGGGCATCGCTTTTTCCAGATAGGCGGCGTGCGCATGGAAGAAGGTCAGCGCGATCTCGCCGGTGTCGTCATGGGCGTAGACGCGGTATGGCACCGATCGGTTGCCGCGCGGCGGCGGCTGGTGGCGGTCGATGCGTACTTCGAGGGTGACGATCGCGCCTTCGGCCGAACCGGCGATACCCGGCCGGTTGCGGCGGTCGATCACCGTCTGGGGCAGCACGAACAGAAGATCGCCGGCGCGCGCCGCTCGGTCGCCGAGATCGGCCGGCACGATTTTCTCGATCAGTGCGCCGACCTTCGGCCCGACGCCGGCAAGCGAGGTGATCGGGACAAACAGTGGATCGAGGAGGGAAGGACGCATGATGTCAGCTTATGTCGCGACAGCCGCAGCGCAAGGCTGACACCGCCCTCTATCCACGCTATACGCGCCGCTTCAGGCAAGGATGCTGGACGATGACCGGGACGAAACGATCAAGCGAGGGGCTCGACGCCCGCCGCCGCAAGCTTCTGTTTCGGTCCTGGCATCGCGGCATGCGCGAAATGGACCTCATCCTTGGCAGTTTCGCAGATGCGGAGATCGGCGCCTTGACCGGCGACGAACTCGACCAATATGAGAGGCTCCTCGATGTTCCCGACACCGAATTCCTGCCCGTGATCACCGGCGAGCGTCCGATTCCGGCAAATATCGATTGTGCCGTCCTGCAAAAAATCCTGGCGTCGCGCCAGACGATGACATTCTGAACTACGTGTAATCCATGAGCCTCATTCCCTCGATCGGCCTGCCGAAAGGCCGCGCCGGCCAGTTCATCGTCGACGGTGTCGCCGACGGCTACGAAGCCTTTGCGCTGGTGCAGGCTGCGCACGAGATCGCGCCCGACAAGCCGGTGTTGTTCGTGGCGCGCGACGGCCAGCGCCTGCCTTCGATCGTCGAGGCGCTGTCATTCGCCGCGCCAGGCCTGCCGGTGCTCGAACTGCCAGCCTGGGATTGTCTGCCTTACGACCGCGTCTCGCCCGGGGCGGATGCTGCCGCACGGCGTCTTGATGCGCTCACCGCGATGATCGCGCTGGTGAAAAGATCGCACCGCGCCGTCATCCTGACCACCGCCAATGCGCTGCTGCAGCGCATTCCGCCTGCAAGCCTCATCGAGGCGCAGACCTTCCACGCCAAACCCGGCAACCAGATCGACATGAATGCACTGGTGTCGCGGCTGGAGACATCAGGCTTCGAGCGGGTGCCGACCGTGCGCGGCGTCGGCGAGTTTGCCGTGCGCGGCGGCATTCTTGACCTGTTCGCACCGGGCTGGACGGAAGCGTTGCGCCTCGATTTCTTCGGCGACACGCTGGAATCGATCCGCGTCTTCGACGCCGCCACGCAGCGCACCACCGGCCAGCGCAAGTCGATGGCGCTGCAGGCGATGAGTGAAGTGGCGCTGACGCCGGAGACCATCAGCCGTTTCCGCCGCAGTTACATCGAGGCCTTTGGCGCGCCCTCTCGCGACGATGGGCTCTACGCGGCGGTCAGCGAGGGACGGCGTTTCGCCGGCATGGAGCATTGGCTGCCGCTCTTCTACGAGCGGCTCGAGACGGTGTTCGACTATCTGCAGGACACGCCTGTCGTGTTCGACCATCTGGCGCATGAGGCGCTGGCGGAACGCCATGCGTTGATCCTCGACCACTACGAGGCGCGCAGGAAGCAGGCGGACGGCGCGCTGAAGGACGCCGTTCCGTACAAGCCGGTGCCGCCCGACCTGCTTTATCTGTCGCCCGAAAACCTCATCGCCTCGCTTGGGCCGCGCGGAGCGATCGACTTCACGCCCTTCGATGCGCCCGATGCCGGCGCGAAGAAAATCTTCCATGCCGGCTCGCGACATGGCCGCAGCTTCGTCGAGGAACGCGCCGATCCCACCATCAACGTCTTCGACGTCGTCGTAAAACACATTGCCGATGAGCGGGCCGCCCGCCGCCGGGTCGTCGTCGCCGGCTGGACAGAAGGTTCGCTAGACCGGCTCGGCCAGATCCTGACTGAACACCATCTCGGCAATCTCAAGCCGGTGGCCACGCTGGCCGAGGCGGAAAAGCTCGAACCGGGGCAGGCGGCACTTGCCGTGCTGCCGCTCGAATCCGGCTTCGAGACCGAGAAACTGGTCGTCGTCGCCGAGCAGGACATTCTGGGCGACCGGCTGATCCGCCGCTCGAAGCGCAAGAAGCGTCCTTCCGACTTCATCGCCGAAGCCTCGGCGTTGTCCTCCGGCGACATTGTCGTCCACACCGACCACGGCATTGGCCGCTTCATCGGGCTGCGCACTATCGAGGCGGTCGGTGCGCCGCATGATTGCCTAGAAATCCATTATGCCGGCGACGACCGGCTGTTTCTGCCGGTTGAAAATATCGAACTGCTGTCACGCTATGGCTCGGATTCGGCCGAAGCGACATTGGACAAGCTTGGTGGCGGCGCCTGGCAATCGCGCAAGGCGCGGCTGAAGCGGCGGCTGCTCGACATGGCCGGCCAGTTGATCCGCATCGCCGCAGAGCGGCAGATGCGCGCCGCTCCTTCGCTGGTGCCGGCGGAAGGTCTCTATGGCGAATTCTCCGCGCGGTTTCCCTATGAGGAAACCGACGACCAGCAGACGGCGATCGATTCGGTCATGGGCGATCTGGGGGCTGGAAAGCCGATGGACCGGCTGATCTGCGGCGACGTCGGCTTCGGCAAGACGGAAGTTGCGCTTCGCGCCGCCTTCATCGCGGCGATGGAAGGGTTTCAGGTCGCGGTGGTGGTGCCGACGACATTGTTGTCGCGCCAGCATTTCAAGACCTTTTCGCAGCGTTTCTCCGGCCTGCCGATCCGCGTCGCTCAGGCCTCGCGGCTGGTTGGCGCCAAGGATCTGGCCGAGACCAAGAAGGGCATCGCCGAAGGCACGGTCGACATCGTCGTCGGCACTCACGCGCTGCTCGGCGCCTCAATTTCGTTCAAGAATCTTGGCCTGTTGATCATCGACGAGGAACAGCATTTTGGCGTCAAGCACAAGGAACGGCTGAAGGACCTGAAGAGCGACGTGCATGTGCTGACGCTGTCGGCGACACCGATCCCGCGCACGCTGCAACTGGCATTGACCGGCGTGCGCGAACTGTCGCTGATCGCCACGCCGCCGGTCGACCGCCTGGCGGTGCGCACCTTCATCTCGCCCTTCGACCCGCTGGTCATCCGCGAGACCCTGCTCAGGGAACGCTACCGCGGCGGTCATTCCTTCTATGTCGTGCCACGCATCAGCGATCTGGCGGAAATCCATGATTTCCTGCGTGAATCCGTTCCAGAGCTGAAAGTGGCTGTCGCTCACGGCCAGATGCCGCCCGGCGAGCTCGACGACATCATGAATGCCTTCTACGACGGCCAGTACGATGTGCTGCTGTCGACCACCATTGTCGAATCCGGCCTCGATATCCCGACCGCCAACACGCTGATCGTGCATCGCGCCGACATGTTCGGTCTGTCGCAGCTCTACCAGCTGCGCGGCCGCGTCGGCCGCTCGAAGGTGCGCGCCTATGCGCTGTTCACGCTGCCGGCCAACCGCAAGCTGACCGACACCGCCGAGCGCCGGCTGAAGGTGCTGCAGTCGCTCGACACGCTGGGCGCCGGTTTCCAGCTCGCCAGCCACGATCTCGATATCAGAGGCGCCGGCAATCTTCTCGGCGAAGAGCAGTCGGGCCATATCAAGGAGGTCGGCTT
>NZ_RZSX01000601.1:0-4079 GCF_004023105.1 Mesorhizobium sp. M5C.F.Ca.IN.020.32.2.1
CTCGATATCACTCAAAGCTTCCTCACGCGATATAACTTTAATCGCGTTATCTCTGATCACCGCAGCTTCGGGCGGAGTGATGTTCTCGACGCCGAAATAGAGGAGCTGCTGAGGCACGAGCATCGGACGGATTGGGCCGAGCCTGGCAAGCGAAAATTCGCATCCGGGAATATTGAGCAAATGAGCGACACCAGTCCAGTCCAAGGCGCCGTCGCTCGTGTCGGGTGTGTTGAGATCGGCGTCGAAGTCTATGTAGACGAGTCCAATCCGCGCGCCGGCCGCGTTTGCTCCGGCGACCGTTCCCAGCTCCACAGTACAATCGCCACCTAAAACAAGCACGTCCTCCTGCGCTGCGATCGCCGTCGCCACGTGGCTTGCGACCAAGTCACAGGCGTGGCGCACGGCCTCTAGGTTCATAGCCTGCGGCTGCGAGGGATCCGGTCGCCATCGGAACGATGCAACATCGCCATCATCCCTGATGGTTCTGCCTCGGCTCGCGAGCGCCTCTGCGAGCCCATGTCGCCGAAAGGCCGCGGGCGCTTGTTCCTGCCCCGGCGAATAGGCGCCGGCGCTGGTGGCGGCGCCGATAATGTTCAACAAACGCGCCGACAAATCGGGGCTCCAATTTCGTATGATCCTCGTTGCAAAACGGGTCTGGAGGGACGAAGGTTCCTCCTCGATGTTGAGAGTTTGTTGCCCGGCATTGGCATGAGGCCAATAGGCCAGGCGTTCGCGCCGGAACGGCAAACGGCTCGCCGCATCGATGCCGTCGTGAGGCGCCGGACGCGCACAAGCCATGGGGACCCCAGTACAATCATGACCAAAGCGACAACAGCCATGAAAGCGAGCGGATCGAAGGAAGGAGAAGGAGGAGGCACTCCCTCTCAGCTGATAGATGCGAGAATCAACGAGCTGAGCGATTGGCGGGGCGAGATGCTCGCTCGGGTCCGAACCCTCATCAAGCAGGCCGACCCCGAAGTGGTCGAGGAGTGGAAGTGGAGAGGAGTTCCGGTGTGGGAGCACGCCGGAATAATCTGCACTGGTGAGACGTACAAGAATGTTGTGAAGATGACCTTCGCCAAGGGCGCCTCACTGGAGGACCCTTCAGGCCTCTTCAACTCCAGTCTCGAAGGCAACACCAGGCGCGCCATCGATATCCATGAGGGCGACAAGATCGATGAAGAGGCATTGAAGGCGCTCATTCGCGCCGCCGTGGCACTGAACATGTCAGGGCGAGCTACCACCACCCGCTCTCAGAAGAAACCGAAGAGCGGTTGAGGATCATCCACATCTGGCTGGGCTGGCTCCCTGGGGTCGCCTTCGTCGAAGCACATCGCAAGAGGGGGAAAATCCCTACTGCAGCAGTCCCTTGACGATGCCGCTCGCCTTGGAGAAATCCATCTGGCCCGCGTATTTCTCCTTGAGTGCAGCCATCACCTTGCCCATGTCCTTGACGCCGCTGGCGCCGGTCTCGGCGATGGCGGCGCGGATCGCCGTTTCGGTCTCGGCCTGGCCCAGTTGCGTCGGCAGGAAGTCTCGGATGATAGCCATCTCGTCGCGCTCCTGTGCGGCAAGCTCCGGCCGTTTGCCGTGGTCGAAAGCCTTGGCCGACTCCTCGCGCTGCTTCACCATCTTGGCCAGGATCTGCAAAATCTCGTCATCGGTGGCCGGCTCCTTGCCGGCGCCGCGATTGGCGATGTCGCGATCGTGAATGGCCGCCTGGATCAGCCGCAAGGTCGGCAGCCGACGCTTGTCCTGCGCCTTCATCGCACTCTTCAGGGATTCGGCGATTTTGTCGCGCATGATGCTTTCTCCTTCCAATGCGACGGACAATAGCCGCGCCGAAAGCCCATGGCAAATTCGACGTCGCCCGGCAAACCGCTGATATTGTTCAACGAAATAAATCCAGGGCTCGTACGGCGTGGCATCATTGACCGCCTTGGCGCCATCCCCTATGTACTGGGCCTTGCATGAACTGAATTTTTGTTGCGCGCGCTGGCTGCGAAATCGCCGCTGCGCGCGGTTTGCTGCGCAGAGTGGTCCGTCGGACCGATCGAAGGGCGCAGCCCTTTAGGAGTGTCGCCATGGCAACGACCGCCCTCTGGGCCACTGAGAAGCCGACGGCCTTGCTGGTGCTGGCCGACGGCACCGTCATCGAGGGCCGCGGCCTTGGCGCCACCGGCTCCGCCGTCGCCGAAGTGTGCTTCAACACCGCGCTGACAGGCTATCAGGAAATCCTCACCGACCCGTCCTACGCTGGCCAGATCGTCACCTTCACTTTTCCGCATATCGGCAATATCGGCACCAATGACGAGGACATCGAGGATCTCAACCCGGTCGCGCGCGCCGGCGCCGTCGGCGCCGTGTTCAAGGCCGACATCACCAATCCGTCCAGCTATCGCGCCGCAGCTGGTCTCGACCAATGGCTGAAGAAGCGTGGCATCGTAGCGCTTTCGGGCATCGACACGCGCGCGCTGACAGCGCTGATCCGTGAAAATGGCATGCCCAACGCCGTCATCGCGCACGCGCCCGACGGCATCTTCGACATCGACGATCTGAAGCGCCGCGCCGCCGCCTGGTCCGGCCTGATCGGGCTTGACCTGGCCAAGGACGTCACCTCCGGCCAGTCCTCGGTCTGGCGCGAGACGCCCTGGGTCTGGGACGAGGGCTTTGGCGAACAGACCGATCCGTCCATGCATGTCGTCGCCATCGACTACGGCGTCAAGCGCAACATATTGCGCCTGCTTTCCGGTCTTGGTGCCAAGGTCACGGTGGTGCCGGCCAACACCGGCGCCGAGGAGATCCTCGCCATGCGGCCCGACGGCATCTTTCTCTCCAACGGTCCCGGCGACCCGGAAGCCACCGGCGACTATGCCGTTCCGGTGATCCAGGACCTGCTGAAGACCGACATCCCGGTGTTCGGCATCTGCCTCGGCCACCAGATGCTGGCGCTGGCGCTGGGCGGCAAAACCGCCAAAATGCATCAGGGCCATCACGGCGCCAATCATCCGGTCAAGGATCACACCACCGGCAAGGTCGAGATCGTCTCGATGAACCACGGCTTTGCCGTCGATGCCGACTCGTTGCCGCGCGGCGTCGAAGAAACCCATGTCTCGCTGTTCGACGGCTCGAATTGCGGCATCACGCTGACAGGAAGACCGGTTTTCTCGGTCCAGCATCATCCCGAAGCCTCGCCCGGCCCGCAGGATTCGCACTATCTGTTCCGCCGCTTCGTCAATCTCATCCGCGAAAAGCGCGGCGAGCCGGCGCTGGCGGAGCGCGCCTAAAGCGCGTCGCGTCTGAAGGGATCCCTGCGACGCTCTTTAAGTTCCTGTTTTTGTGCATGTCGTTGTCCCAAAACCGCTGGGCGCACTTTTGGGCGACATGCATTGGGGCATTTTCCACGAAAAGTGAGTACCGGCTTTGCGCCCGCAATTGCGTTAAAACGGATTGACTGGCGGCGACGGCGGAAATGGAGCCGCCTTCATGCTTATTCGCTCTTAACGAAGATTAACCCCGTCGGTCACCGCTTCTTGCGCATGCATGCGTTTGACTTCCTTCGGCGTCGGCTTGGCCACTTTCGTGACGAAGACGATGAGCGCCAGCGTGAGAAAAACCGCGCCGAGCAGATAAGGGGCCCCGCCGAACACCACGGGCGCGCCCGGACCGGTGAACCAGGAAAAGATCGCCGTATAAAGCAGCGGCGTGATGATCGACGTGATCGAGAAGATTGAGGTCATCGCCCCCTGGAGTTCGCCCTGCGCCGAAGGCGGCACCTTGGCGGCGGCGAGACTTCTGAGCGGCGGATCGGCCAAGGCTTCCAGACAGCCGACGACGATCACCGCATAGATCATCCAGCCTTGCGACGCGAAGGCGTAGCCGAAGGCGCTGAGTGCCGTGAATGCAAGACCGAGTACCGCCGTCTTCCACTCACCAAGTTTGGGGATCACGCGCGGCAGGACCGTCGCCATGACGATCGCACCGCACAGACCGAAGGCGCCGAGCGAGAAACCGATCTGCTGTTCGTTCCAGCCATAGCGGTAATTGGAGACGAACGACCACACCGCCGGATACATCAT
>NZ_RZSX01000602.1:0-4071 GCF_004023105.1 Mesorhizobium sp. M5C.F.Ca.IN.020.32.2.1
GAAGACGGCATCGAATTCCTGGCGCCGCTGTGTCCCGAAACGATCCCCATCATCAACGAATAGAGCTCGTCGCAGGGGATACGCGGGCCGACGCTTACACACTGCATCGGCATTCCGGAGGACCCCGCGCTGGCCACCTGCGTGGCGATGGAGAAACGTCTGGCCGTGCTCTCCGCTAAGCTCGAACGGGCAATCGAGTTGTTGGACGTCAGGATCGGCGTCGACGTCCAACTGCAAAATGCCGCTGTCCTAGACAGCATTGCAAAGACCGCGCACGGCCAGTTCCTGCTCCAGCGGACGGTGGAAGGGCTGTCGACCATCGCCATCAGTTACTTCCTCTTTGGCATTTATCAGCTACGCCTTGGCTGGCCCACTTGACGAGTTGCACTGGGAAAAGACCATCGCTCTCTCGATCGCTGCGCCCCTCGTGTTGATGGTCGTTTGGTTCATGGTGCGGGCGCTTCGTCGCAGGCATGCATAATGCAATGACAGGTCTCGACGCGACGCTCGAAGACATCGGCAAGCTTGGTGACGGGGAGCAAATTCCGGCCCTGCTGCGGCGTGTCGCGGAAAGATACGGCATGAAGACCGTCGCCTATTTGGGAACCGGTGCGCTCGATCAGACGGTGCCAAGGCACGAGCCGTATATTGCGGTGACCTATCCGCCCGAATGGGTAGAGCGGTATAGGGCCCGCGGCTATCTCAAAATCGATCCCGCGATCCAAATCGGCCTCAGGCGCCTGCTCCCCATCGATTGGGATGAGTTCGGCAACGGTGAGCGGGCTTTGCGGCAGTTTTTCGGAGAGGCGCTAGAGTTTGGGCTCGGCCGGCGAGGCATCTCCTTCCCGGTCCATGGCTGCCGCGGCGACCGGGCCCTGTTTTCGGTGACCGCCGACTTCAACAACCGCGAATGGTATTGGGCGCGCCGGACCGCCTTCCGGCATTTTCCGATCATAGCGGCGCATCTCCATGACGCCGTGCTGCGGACAGAGACCATCTTTCGGACGCAGCCCCACCTGTCGCCCAGGGAACTCGAATGCCTGCAATGGACCTCGGAAGGTAAGACCGTGTGGGAGTGCGGTGTGATCCTCGGGCTATCGCCGCACACTGTGCGCTGCTATCTCGAAAGCGCGCGGCATAAACTCGGGGCATCGAGCAATACACACGCGGTCTCACTTGCCCACGAGTCTGGCTTGCTCTTCAAGGTGCCGTAAACCCGGCTATTCAACCGGATACTAGCTTCCGCCTTCCGGCCATACGTCCTGCCTCGTTTAACAACGAGGAGACTAAGGATGATACTGGCCATTGAAGGCGTTGACCGCCATCACTATCCGGACCTCTTTGACCAAATGTTCCGCGTGCGCGCCGCGGTGTTCGCGGATCGGCTGGCTTGGGACGTCAGCGTAGTCGACGGACGAGAATGCGATCGGTTTGATGCAGAAGATCCCCTTTATCTTCTTTGTGTCGATGAGGTCACGCAGCATCTGAAAGGCGCCGTTCGGCTTCTACCGACCACTGGCCCCAACATGCTTCGCGATGTTTTCGCCGCGCTTGTTCCCGATGGTCCGGTCGAGAGTCCGTTGATCTGGGAGAGTTCGCGTTTTGCCGTCAATCCAGAGCTTGCCATCGGTCTGGCGCGTCAGGGCGTAAACCACATGGTCAACACGACCACGGTCGAACTGCTCTGCGGCCTCGTCGAGGCAGCACAGCTTGCCGGCGTCGAACACATCGTGTCGGTCTTCGATGCGCGAATGGCGCGAATATTCCGCACGGTCGATTGTCCATATGACGTCATCGGTGTCCCGACACGAGTCGGCAAGACGATGACTTACGCGGGCGTGTTTGAGATTTCGGATGCTATGCGTCGTCGGTTGGGCAACAAGGCAGGGCTTCTCAAGCCTGTGTTGTCATCGAGGCGACTTCCGTCCGTATTAGCACTGGGTGCTTAATGCGTCTGACGCGTGAGCGACGCTGAAGGAAACCGGCCAGCAGGTTGTTGCATGGGTCCGGGCGGCAGCAGTCGGAAGGCATCCTGCAAACCAACCCAAGCGACCATTTTCAAAGTGATTTCGAAGTGAACCGCCACTTCGGGGCTCACGACCGCAGGATAGATACGATTGGATGCCTGACATCTCTTTTGACTTTCGATTGTTTCGGTACGCGTTGGCGGCGGCCGAATATGGAAGCTTTCGCCGTGCGGCCGCCGCGCTGAATATTCAGCAGTCTACGGTGAGCAGGGGCGTCCGTAGCCTGGAGCATCGCGTCGGCGCAGAGCTGTTTGAGCGAGGCCACGCGGGCATACGCCCAACGCCGGCGGGGGACCGATTCCTGGAAGAAGCCATTCTGGGTTTCGATCATCTGAGACGGGCAATGCAGCGCATCGGAGCATTGCAACGTGGAGTGCACGGCCAGCTCACGGTCGCGATAAGCGCGCCTTTCATCCTAGTGAGTGAATTGTTCGAGCGGTTCTGCAGGGAATACGAAGGCATCTCCATCGAAGTCGTCGAAGGCACCTCCAGCGCGAGCTGGGCACTCACGCAGCAGCGTAACGTGGATGTGGCATTTGTCGCGAAAATCCGAGAGGGCGCGCCTCGAACATTGCACTTGCGGGACGAGCGTATGATCGCGGTGCTGCCGAAGTCTCATCCCCTGGCGGGAGCACGGAGGCTCACGTTGAACGACCTTCGGCTGGAGAAATTCATCCTCGGCGCGGGCGGCCTGGGACCTGATATCGAGGACCATATCGTGGCGCGCATGGCGAAGCTGGATGTGGAGGTCAAGGTTCAGCTGCATCGTGTCGACCAATCCAATCTCATCGATATGGTGGCCGCGGGATTTGGCGTTACGGTCACTGCTGGGCCTTCCTCGCGCACCGCTCCAGCCGGCGTGGCGGTCGTGCCGCTTGCCGGCAGGAACGTCGTGTCGGTTTACGCAGTTTGGATGGAGTGCAATCCCAATCCCGCGCTGAAGGGGCTGCGCGACATCATGCGACAATCCACTCGACCCAACGGGACAAATGGGTCAAGTGCGTAGGTCATGGATCGCGCGGCAGCTTCCGCGAACGTG
This sequence comes from Mesorhizobium sp. M5C.F.Ca.IN.020.32.2.1, assembly GCF_004023105.1. NCBI lineage: Bacteria > Pseudomonadati > Pseudomonadota > Alphaproteobacteria > Hyphomicrobiales > Phyllobacteriaceae > Mesorhizobium > Mesorhizobium sp. M5C.F.Ca.IN.020.32.2.1. Next base: position 3,067 of record NZ_RZSX01000602.1, read on the forward strand.
CGAAGCCCCGATCCGTCGCCATGAAGCGCTGGAGCATCGGAACGATCAACCGGACAGGATCTCCAACCTGTTGACCGGACTCGCGTGACAGCACGTCGGCGTTATCCAGACTCTATCGGCCTGTCTCAGAATCAGTCATGGGGGCGCTGCATCGGCGTTGCCGGTGAGTCTCATCAGACGTCCGAGTCAAGCGTTCCCGCAGCGTAGCGAGGACAACGCTTGACGCGGCGGCGGCTCCACAAGCTTGTTCATGGGGTGCAGGCGAAGTCCTGCACCCCTGCCACGCGGCGAGCGGGAGAGCGCGAGGGGAACCCCTCGCATTCAAGAATGACTCGCGCCGAAGGCGCTCCGCTTTGGAGAACGGATGCCGCAACTTTACTTCACCGATATTGCAGCGCTGCGTCGGCCAGCCATCATTGATAACGTTGCTCATGAGCTTCCGGCTGAGGCGATCGCGGCGGCGCACCGATCCGGGCTCAGTGACGGCATTCCCTTCATCCTGGATGAAGACGGCACATACGACCCGGACCTCAATCGCTTTTTCCGGGCATGCCCCACGATGGGGGTGCGCTCGCCGAACAGTCTTCGCGCCTATGGGCGCGACCTCGTCGTCTGGATGCGCTTTCTTTCGGAGCGGCGGCAAGGCAAGCGCATCTGGCAGGCTGATCGCGACGATATCGCGGCCTATCACGCCGCGCGCCGCCGATCAGCTCCGCCCTATCGTATTTCGGCGTCCTCCTGGAACCGCGCGGTGGCGGCGCTGGAGAAGTTCTACGGCTGGGCGCTAGAGGAAGGGCTGATGTCGACCTCGCCGTTCGGCGCCATTGCGAACTGGCGGCCTGTGCGCAACGGTCGCGTCGTGCCGACCAGGACAGTTCGGGCACGAGAGCCAGGCGCGCGACGGGGTGATGTCCGCTTCGTCAGCCTCGATCATTTCCTGGCGTTCCGGGACGTCGGACTGCGCGGGCGACGGCTCGACGGCCACGAAGATCCCACCTGGAACGG
>NZ_RZSX01000603.1:0-4070 GCF_004023105.1 Mesorhizobium sp. M5C.F.Ca.IN.020.32.2.1
TCGGCCAGCTTGCCGACATGCCCGGCGATGATGTCGTCCACCTCGCTGCGGCTCGCCGCAATTTTCTGCAGGTCTGCTTCCAGTGCACGTCTGAGAATGTCACGGCCTTCGGCCAGTTTCTCGACCTGGCCGGCAACCAGCCCGTCGATGCTCGACCGGCTTTCAGCCAGTTTGGCGAGGTCGTCTTCAAGCGCCTTGGACAGGATCGAGCGGTCCTGGATGAGCTTCTCGGCGTGGCTGTTTACGAGACCGTTGACGCTGCCGAGATCGGCTTCCAGCGCCTGCGCAAACTGAGCGCGATTGTCGGCCAGCTGCTGCGACTGGTCGGCGACGACTCCCTTGATGGTATTGAGGTCTGCTTCCAGCGCACGTCTGAGAATGTCGCGGCCTTCGGCCAGCTTTTCGACTTGGCCGGCAACCAGCCCGTCGATGCTCGACCGGCTTTCCGCCAGCTTGGCGAGGTCGCCTTCGAGCGCCTTGGACAGGGTCGAGCGGTCTTCCGCCAGCTTTTCGGACTGGTCTGCGATAACGCTCCTGATCGTGTTGAGATCGGATTCCAGCGCGCGTTTGAGAATGTCGCGACCCTCGGCCAGCTTCTCGACCTGGCCGGTGACCAGACCATCGATGCTCGACCGGCTTTCGGCCAGCTTGGCGAGGTCGTCTTCGAGTGCCTTCGACAGGATTGAACGGTCCCCGGCGAGCCTGTTCATGTGATCAGAGATAAGCCCGTTCACGCTCTGCAGGTCGATTTCCAACGCCTTCGAGAGCTGGCCACGGTCTCCCGCCAGCTTTTCGGACTGGCCTGCTATGACGTCCTTGATCGTGTTGAGATCGGACTCCAGCGCGCGCTTGAGAATGTCGCGGCCTTCGGCCAGCTTCTCGACCTGGCCGGTAACCAGACCATCGATGCTCGACCGGCTTTCAGCCAGTTTGGCGAGGTCGTCTTCGAGTGCCTTCGACAGGACTGAACGGTCCTCGGCGAGCCTGTTCATGTGATCGGAGATAAGGCCATTCACGCTGTGCAGGTCCGTTTCCAACGCCTTCGAAAGCTGACCACGGTCTTCCGCCAGCTTTTCGGACTGGCCTGATATGACGTCCTTGATCGTGTTGAGATCGGACTCCAGCGCGCGCTTAAGGATGTCGCGGCCTTCGGCCAGCTTCTCGACCTGACCGGCGACCAGCCCGTCGATGCTCGACCGGCTTTCCGCCAATTTGGCGAGGTCTGCCTCGAGCGTTTGCGAAAGCAGGCTGCGATCGTCGGCGAGCCTGCCCGAATGGTCCTCGATCAGGCCTCGGATACCGGACAGGTCGTTTTCGAGCGAGCGCGAAAGCAGGCTGCGGTCCTCCGCCAGTTTGGCGGAATGGCTCTGGATGAGATCCTTGATGCCGACAATGTCGGTTTCCAATGCCTTGGCAAGTATGGCGCGACCTTCGGCGATCTTCTCGACCTGACCGGCGACCAGGCCGTCGATGCTGGCGCGACTGTCGGCCAGCTTGCCGAGATCGGCCTCGAGGGCGCGTGAAAGAATGCTGCGGCCTTCGGCGAGCTTGCCAACATGGCCGGCAACCATTTCGTCAATGATCGTACGGGCTTGTACAAGTTTTCCGGAGTCTTCGTTCAAGGCTTGGGAAAGCCTGTTGCGGCCCTCTTCGAGCCTTTCGAGATGGCTGCCGAGCGAAGCATCGATGGCGGCGCTTGACTCGTTGACCTTGCGCAGATCCTCTTCGAGGGCGCGCGAGATCAGGTTGCGGCCTTCGGCGAGCTTCTGCACCTGGTCGGTGACAGCCGCGTCGATGCCGGCGCGGCTTTCGGCGAATTTCGCAAGATCGGCCTGCATTGCCGCCGCCATGCGTTCGCGGCTTTCGGAAAGCTTGCGGCTGTGGTTCTCGACGGCTTCTTCGATGCCGACGCGGGCATCGGAAAGCCGCTGGATGTCGGCGTCGAAGGAGCGCGACACCACATGACGGGCCGCTTCCATGCGCCCTGCGAAATCGCCTGCGCGTGCTTCAAGCATGGACGAAGTCGACGAAACAATGTCGGCCATGTCGGCGCCGATCTGGGTCTTGCCCTGATCGATCATCGCCGACAGCGTCTCCTTGCTCTCCTGGAAGGTATGGGCGATTTCGCGCGCGCGCTCGACCAGCGTCTCGTTGATCTGGCGTGCGCGAGCCTCGAGCGCGGCGTTGAGCTTCTGGGTGCCGGTGTCCAGCGCTTCGGCGCGGGTCTGAAATTCACTAATCAGCGCCTGGCCGCGTTCGGCCAGCGTCCGCTCGATGCCGTCAAGGCTGGCTTCAAATTCGGAGTTGAGCGTACGCGCGGCGCCGCCGAGCAACGACACCATGCCGGAGGTCCGATCGTCGAGCAGGTCGGTCAGCGACCGGGTGAGGCCGTCGGTCGTGTCCGTCAGCTTGGCGATGCGCGTATCGAGAAGGCTGGCGAAGGCTTCGCCGGAGGTCGACAGCCGGTCCGTGATCGATTCGAGCCGGCCTTCCACCGAATCGAAGATCGACAACGAGCTTTGGTTGATCCTGTCGATCAGGGTGTCGCCGGAATTGGTTATGGTCATCGACAGGTTGGTCGAGGCGTTGAGAATGCTGTCGCGAATGATGTCGCTGGCCGCCCCGATTTCGTCCTTCAGCGTCTCATGCGCGCCGGTGATCGAGGCGCGCACGCGTTCGGCGTGGGTGACCACCGCTTCGCGCTCGCTGCCCAGCCCGTCGACAAGCGAGCGGATGCGGGATTCATTCTCCGAGTAGGAGCGTTCGATCTGGTTCACCTCGCTGTGGACCAGGGTTTCGAGCTCGACGGCACGCGCAAGCGTGCGCTCAATGCCTTCACCCATGGCCGCCACCTCGCGGCGGACGGCTTGCCCGATCATCATGACGCGATCCTGGGCAATGTTTTCCGGCTCGGTCAGGCGGAAGGCCACTTCCGTCATCGACTGAGCCGCGATGCGCATCTCCTGCGCGCGGCGAATCATGGCTGCAAACGCCCAAAACAGCAGCACGGGCAGGATCGCAGCGATCGCCAGGCCGATCAGTTCGGGACGGGCGAAAAACTGGCCGGGCGTGCGGATTTGCCAAATGCCTGGCCCAAACAGCAAGTTGGCCAATGCACCGGCGCCCGCGATCCAGGCAAGCGAAACGAGCGCCACGACCCAGTAGATCGTGTTCGAGGCACGCCGATTGAGGGTATGCAGCAGCGTTTTGTAATCTTTTTGACGAGGGTCATTGGCCGGCGTGAAGCCGGCCGGCTGCGTGCCATTGCGCGTTTCCACAGGGCGCAGTTCAGCCTTTGCCGCGGGTATTGTTTTCTGGTCCTGGGCTTTTTGGTCCTGGTTGGCGGCAGGCTCCGTCTTCTGGCTCTGGCTGGCGACGGGCTCGGCATTCTCGCTCTGGCTGGCGACAGGCTCGGCATTCTGGTTACGGCCTTCGCGTGCCAACTCGTCGGCAGCCTGCGATATCTGCGCTTCCAGATCTTCCATCGACGCTGCGATGTCGAGGTCGCCGCCGGCATCGCCGCTCAGATCGATTTCAAGTGCTTTTTCGAGTTCCCTGGCTACGTCGTTGTCGAGCGTTCTCGTCGTTGTTTTCTTCGCCATGCCTTCGCTACCCTGTACAAGCTGCCGCGGGACTTATTGATTCTGCTTGTCGTGTCCCACGCAAGAGGCTGAAAATGGACCTGTCGTATCGTAATGACACACCGGGGTAAAGAAAACATGCATTCGGCGCGATACGTAAAACTTTAAATATAAGGTTAACAAAACTGTGATTCCGGCGCCGTTATCGCAACATTTTTTGGGCCAATCATTAACCCGTCATCCACAGGATGGGCCTAGTTTTTGCGGCTGAATGAACGGAGTTGCAGAATCATGCGTGGCGAAAACGGCATTGCCTTCTCGATGCCCGGCGGCGACGTATCGGGAACGGCGGCCGGGTCGCGGCCGGTGGACTTGGCGCATCTGGCGCGTCAGACGATGGGCGACCGCAACCTCGAACAGGAGGTGCTGGCGCTGTTCGTGCAGCAGGCGCTGTCCGTTCGCGACAGGATCGTCGACGCCGATGTGGGG
>NZ_RZSX01000604.1:0-4069 GCF_004023105.1 Mesorhizobium sp. M5C.F.Ca.IN.020.32.2.1
GGCTGGCCATAGAGCGCTCGGGCGCGGCGGGCGAGCTGCTCGCCCATCTCATAGACGGCAGCGGCAAGCTCGCGGACTACCGCCTCAACCACTCACTCGTTTCGCTGACGCTCGAGGAATTCGCGACCATTCCGCAGTCGATCGGGGTCGCAAGCGGCGCAAGCAAGGTGGTCCCGATCCTCAGTGCCATGCGCGGCTCTCACCTCGATACCCTCGTCACCGACGAAACCACCGGCTTGAAGATCCTCGAGCTCGCTGAAGGAAATGCAGCATGAATTCTCGACAAATCACCCGTCGCGTCGGCAAGTCCGGCGTTGTCACGTCGGTAGTAGGGCTCGGAACCTGGGCTATCGGCGGCTGGATGTGGGGTGGCACGGATGAAGCTGAATCGATCGCTGCAATCCAGGCGTCCATCGATGCCGGCGTCTCGCTGATCGACACCGCGCCGGCTTACGGTCTCGGCCGCAGCGAGGAGATCGTCGGCAAGGCCATCAAGGGCCGGCGCGACCGCGCCGTCATCGCCACCAAATGTGGCCTGAACTGGCATTCGAAAAAGGGCAATCACTTCTTCGATCAGGACGGAAAGCCGGTGAACCGATATCTGGGCGCCGATGGCATCGCTCATGAAGTGGAGCAGAGCCTGAGGCGGCTCGGCACCGATTATATCGATCTCTACATCACCCATTGGCAGGACCCGACGACCCCCATTGCCGAGACAATGGAAGCGCTCGAGCGCCTCAAATCAGCTGGCAAGATCCGCGCCATCGGCGCAAGCAATCTCAACACCGCCGAGCTGCAGCAGTATGTAGGAGCTGGCCAGCTCGACGCGATCCAGGAAAGGTATTCGATGCTGGATCGCGAGATTGAGCAGACATTGCTGCCGATCGCGCGCCAGCATCAAGTTGCTGCGCTCAGTTACTCGTCGCTTGCGCTCGGCCTGCTTTCGGGCGCGATCGATCCGGCGCGTGAGTTCAGCGGCGACGACCAGCGCAAAAGCAATCCGCGCTTCTCTCAGGCCAACCGGCGCAAGGTAGCCGCTTTGAAACATGCCCTGGCCCCGGTCGCGGAGGTCCACCAGGCAAGCATGGCGCAGATCGTGATCGCCTGGACGCTGGCGCAGCCCGGCATCACCTTCGCGTTGTGTGGAGCGCGAAGCGCGGCGCAGGCGCGCGACAACGCCAGGGCAGGGGAGATTTCGCTGAGCGCTACGGAACTGGCGGCCGTCGATGCGGCGGTGGCCGTGCATCTCGTGGCGATAGATGCGTGATCGAAAGCGCATCTTGAGATGAATCGCATCCAGACGATCGCCGGCTTGCGCGAGAACCCCGATGTCGACGTGCTCGTCATAGGCGGCGGCATTAACGGCATCAGCGTGTTTCGCGAACTCGCTTTGCAGGGCGTTGATGTGCTGCTCGCGGAAAAGGGCGATTATTGTTCCGGCGCCAGCGCGGCCCTTTCGCGCATGGTTCATGGCGGCTTGCGCTATCTTGAAAACGGCGAGTTCAAGCTGGTCCGCGAATCTCTGCTCGAACGCGATCGGTTGTTGAAGAACGCGCCGCACTACGTTGCGCCACTGCCAACCACGGTGCCTATCTTCGACCTGTTCTCAGGCATCGCAAATGGCGCATTTCGCTTCCTTGGGCTAACCCGTCGTCCGGGCCGGCGCGGCGCTTTGGTCATCAAGACCGGCCTGGCGATGTATGATTTCTTCACCGCCGCACGGCGTATCGTCCCGACGCATAAATTCAGGAGCCGAGCCGAAACACTCAAGGTCTGGCCTGCAATCAATCCTGCTATTCGCAATTCGGCGACATACTATGATGCCTGGGTCAGCCACCCCGAGCGGTTGGGGACCGAGATGCTGTGCGACACCATGAACCAAAAGCCGTCCGCTCGAGCGCTCAACTATGCACGCGTATCGCTCGATGACGCGACCCTGGTGCTTAATGACCGACTTTCTGGCGAAACGGTAGCCGTGAAGCCGCGGCTCGTGGTCAATGCCACAGGCGGCTGGATCGACCTGACCAATTCGGCGATCGGAGCCATTGCGCCGAAGCTTATGGGCGGCACCAAGGGTTCGCATCTGATCGTCGACAATCGCGAACTTCATGACGCGCTCGATGGTCACATGATCTATTACGAGAACGAGGACGGCCGGATCTGCATCCTGTTCCCCTATCTCGGCAACGTGCTGGTCGGCTCGACGGACATCCGTGTCGACGATCCCGACCAAGCGCGCTGCGTGGATGACGAGCGGCAATATATCCTGCAGTCCCTGTCATTCGTGTTTCCTGGGATCGAGATCACTGATGCCGACATCGTCTTTCAGTTCACCGGGGTGAGGCCGCTGCCGATAAGCCAAGACAGTTTTACCGGGCGCATTCCCCGCGATCATTTCTGCGAATTGGTTGAGGGCGCCGGTATACTGCCGCCGACGCTCTGCATGATCGGCGGGAAATGGACCACCTTCCGATCGTTCGGCGAACTGGCAGCAGATATCGTGCTCGAGCGATTGCACCGTCAGCGCGTGGTCGGCACCGAAAACATGCCGATCGGCGGCGGCCGGGATTTTCCCACTGCCCCTGCAAAATGGTGCGCAGAACGCGCGGCGACGCACGGCCTGTCGCTTGACCGCATGGGCAGCCTCTTCGAGCGCTACGGAACCGCGGCGGATGCCTTCGCCGCCTATATGGCAGCGGGACATGACGAGCTCTTGCCCGGCAGCGACTACTCGGCCCGGGAGATTCGATATCTCATCGCCAACGAATATGTCGAGCAGCTGGAGGACCTGCTGCTTCGCCGCACGACAATCGCCATCACCGGTGCTCTCTCGGCCGACCTTCTCGATGCCGTTCTCGATATTCTCGCTGTCGAAAAGAACTGGGACACCGCGCGCAAGGCATTCGAGCGCACCGATTTCCTTGCCCTGTTGCAACACCGGCACGGCGTCGATCTCGACCAGCTATCCCAAAAAGACCAAGGAAGGAGCGCCGAATGCGCATCAACAAGAAAGTCCGCATGAACCGGTTGTTCGGGGGAGCGCGCTGTCTCGACGTCGCAATCGACCATGGCGTGTGCAACGAGCCGTCTTTTCTGGAAGGGCTCGAGGATATGGCCGGCGTCGTCGCCCAGCTGGTTGCCGCGGGACCGGACGCCATTCAGATGAATTATGGCCAGGCCGATCTGCTGCAGTCCTTGCCTGGCAAGCACAAGCCGGCATTGGTCATGCGCATAGACATGGGCAATCCATATAACAAAACCCGCCATCGCTCGATGTGGGCCATCCTGCAGAACGAAGCCGAGCCACTGATCGGCGCGCTGGAGATGGACGCGGCCTGCGTGGTCGTCAATCTATTCATGCTGCCCGATGAGCCGGACCTGTTCCGGCAATGCGTCCACAACATTGCCCGCGTTCGCGCCGACTGCGAAAAATACGGCCTGCCGCTGATGATCGAGCCGCTGGCAATGCTGCCCAACTCGGAGCGCGGGGGCTACATGGTCGACGGCGACCCAGAAAAGATCGTCACCCTGACCCGGCTCGCCAGCGAGATGGGCGCCGACATCATCAAGGCGGACCCGACCACCGATCCGAACGACTTCCACCGGGTCGTGGCGGCGGCGCGCTGTCCTGTGCTGGTACGCGGTGGGGGCAGGGAGGATTTGCGCGCCGTCTTCGACAAGTCGGCGGCGCTGATGGCGCAGGGCGCGGCAGGCATGGTCTATGGCCGCAACATATACCAGCATTCCAACCCTCGTGCCGTCGTGAGAGGATTGATGGCGATCATCCATGAGAATGCGGACGGCGCTGCAGCTTGGGAGCTCTACCAACAACAATAAACCTTGGTAGCTTGGGAGGCGCTTCAATGCAGCAATACATTCTGGGTCTTGATGCGGGCAACACCGTCATCAAGGCCATCATCTTCGACACGGCAGGTCGCGAACTCGCGCTTGCCGCTCGGGACGGCCACTCCTGCATGCCAAAGCCCGGCCATGTCGAGCGGGACCTCGGCGAATTGTGGCGCAACGCCGTCGAGGTCGTCCGTCAGTGCCTCGACCAGTCGGGCATCGA
>NZ_RZSX01000605.1:0-4068 GCF_004023105.1 Mesorhizobium sp. M5C.F.Ca.IN.020.32.2.1
AGCCTTGTCCATGCAGTCCTTCATCTTTTCGGCCGCCATCGGATCCGCGGGCTTCATCGCTTCGGTCGCTGGTTTCATGGCGTCAGTCGCCATCGCATCGGCCGGCTTCATCGCATCTTCGGCGCGGGCAATGCCGGCGGCAAAAAGCGCCGTCGAGCAAAGCGCGAAGGCAAGTGCCGGCAAGGTCAGGCGGTTGGTCATGGTCGTCTCCCAGGGTTGGTGGCGCGCCGGAATGGCGATCACATCGGTTCTTCGCCGCCGCCTGGGCCTTCGTTACAGCCATCACCGCTTCGTGATCGTTCTTGCCTTCACCCACAAGGGACAAGGCAGTGTCACATCCGCGCGCTTCGAACTCGCCACCGTCGCCCGCAACAAAAACGCCGCCCGTGGCGACCGGACGGCGTTGAAATGAGATGTATGCGAATGCGCGTCCTCTCTGGACGCGACCTGTCCAGCCTATTGCGTAAGCACTGTTTGCGAAGGCCGCTGGTTGAAGTCGCATTTGCCGGTCACGGTATAGAAGAAGTCGGCGTTGGAGACCGGAGCCGGTACGGGATTGCCGCCATCTTCCCAGGCCTGCTGGCTGGGTTGGCCGCACGGCACGGCGGTGAAGATGTCAACCAGTTTGCCGTTCGCGACTTCAACGCCGTCGATGTACAACCGGTTCGATGTGTTTGCGTCGTTCGACTTGAGCTTGGTTAATTGGGCCGATGGCACATCCATCTGCAGATACAGCACATCCATCAGGCTGACGTCGATCACCGCGCCGGCGCCGTTCGAGGGGTACATGGTGTTGGTGCAGGTGGTCAGGTATTTTTTGGTGCCGCTCGTCTGGGTGATCGCCCCGGTAGGCAGGTTGTTGAAGTTGAGCACCGTCTTGGTCGTGCATTTTTGTTCCTGGACCTTCGTGCTCGTCGATCCATTCACCGTATACACTGTCGACGTGCCGTAGCCTTTCGGATCACCAAAGTTGTTGTAGACATAGGTGATCTTCATCAACGGGTTGACCGCCGTCTCGCCGAATTTCGTGCCGTAGAGCGTCATCGTCTTGTTCCAATGGCCCGATACCTTGTTGACCTTGAACGTGGTCTGCACCAGCGCCGGCCTCTTGCGCACCGCCGACGCGACGCCGATCTGCACCGTGTCGACGTGGGCGATCTGCATGAAGTTCGTCGGCATGGCAAAGCTGGCCGAAGCATTGATGCTGGCGGTGCCGTCGGCAGCGACGACGAAGCTGTCGAGCTTGGCGGTGCCTTGCCCGCTATTGGCCGTAAACGACTCCTGCAGTTTCACCTGACGGTCCGCCAGTGCCGTGCTGGTTGGCAGCGTCGTGATCGACAGGGTCGCGGCATCGAGCGCATTCTGCATCGATCCCTTGGTCGCAACGGCTGAGTTGTAGTCGATTGAAAAGCCCAGAGCGGCACACATCGGGATAAGCATGATGGCGAGTATCGGCGCGAGGGAGCCGCTCTCGGAATTGAGAAAATGATGTCCAGATTGTGGCATTGCTTGGCCCCCCAAACGGTGACAGGTCGTTGCCTGTCACGCAGAGCGCGAACTATGCACTAATCCGGTGGATCAAAGCTTAACGGTGTTGCGCCCCCCGGCAGCGCAAACCTCAGCGATTGCTTTGGCCGCACGCCCGGCCGCTTGCCCGGGCAAGCTGCCCCTGCTAAAGCCGCCCCATCATGACCACGCCGATCAAGAACATCCGCAATTTCTCCATCGTCGCCCATATCGACCATGGCAAATCCACGCTCGCCGACCGGCTGATCCAGTTGACCGGCGGGCTGGAGCTGCGCGACATGAAGGAGCAGGTGCTGGACTCGATGGATATCGAGCGCGAGCGCGGCATCACCATCAAGGCGCAGACGGTGCGGTTGAAATACCGCGCCAACAATGGCGAGGACTATATCCTCAATTTGATCGACACCCCCGGCCACGTCGACTTCGCCTACGAAGTGTCGCGGTCGCTTGCCGCCTGCGAGGGCTCGCTGCTGGTCGTCGACGCCTCTCAAGGGGTCGAGGCGCAGACGCTGGCCAATGTCTACCAGGCCATCGACAACAACCACGAGATCGTCGTGGTGCTGAACAAGGTCGACCTGCCGGCGGCCGAGCCCGAGCGCATCCGCGAGCAGGTCGAGGAGGTGATCGGCATCGACGCCTCCAACGCCGTGCTGATTTCGGCCAAGACCGGGCTTGGCATTCCCGACGTGCTGGAGGCGATCGTCAACGACCTGCCGCCACCGCGCGAGGGCGACATCGCGGCACCGCTGAAGGCGATGCTGGTCGACAGCTGGTACGACGCGTATCTCGGCGTCATCGTGCTGGTCCGCATCATCGACGGCGTGCTGAAGAAGGGCCAGACCATCCGCATGATGGGCACCGGCGCCAAATACCTGGTCGAGCGCACCGGCGTCTTCACCCCTGCCCGGATCAATGTCGACGAACTCGGCCCCGGCGAGTTCGGCTTCTTCACCGGCTCGATCAAGGAAGTCGCCGACACCCGCGTCGGCGACACCATCACCGAGGACAAGCGCCAGACGGCGCACGCTTTGCCCGGCTTCAAGCCGGCGCAGCCGGTGGTGTTCTGCGGCCTGTTCCCGGTCGACGCCGCCGATTTCGAGGACCTGCGCGCCGCGGTTGGCAAACTGCGCCTCAACGACGCCTCCTTCTCTTATGAAATGGAAACCAGTGCTGCGCTCGGCTTCGGCTATCGCTGCGGGTTCCTCGGCTTGCTGCATCTCGAAATCATCCAGGAGCGGCTGGAGCGCGAGTTCAATCTCGACCTCATCGCCACCGCGCCCTCGGTCGTTTACCGGCTGCTGTTGAACGACGGCACGACAAAGGAATTGCACAACCCGGCCGACATGCCCGACGTGGTCAAAATCCAGGCCATCGAGGAGCCGTGGATCCGCGCCACCATTCTGACGCCGGACGAGTATCTCGGCGGCATCCTGAAACTCTGTCAGGACCGGCGCGGCATCCAGGCCGATTTGTCCTATGTCGGCAAACGCGCCATGCTGACCTACGACCTGCCGCTCAACGAGGTCGTCTTCGACTTTTATGATCGCCTAAAATCGATCTCCAAGGGCTACGCCTCCTTCGACTATCACCTGACCGACTACCGCGAGGGCGACCTGGTCAAAATGTCGATCCTGGTCAATGAGGAGCCGGTCGACGCGCTGTCCATGCTGGTCCACCGTACGGCAGCGGAAAAGCGCGGCCGGCAGATGTGCGAGAAGCTGAAGGAGCTGATCCCGCACCATCTGTTCAAGATCCCGATCCAGGCCGCCATCGGCGGCAAAGTCATCGCCCGCGAGACGATCTCGGCACTGCGCAAGGACGTCACCGCCAAATGCTACGGCGGCGACGTCTCGCGCAAGCGCAAGCTGCTCGACAAGCAGAAAGAGGGCAAGAAGCGCATGCGCCAGTTCGGCAAGGTGGATATCCCGCAGGAGGCGTTTATCCAGGCACTGAAGATGGGGGACTAACAACTCTATCTATCTGGTAACAACAATGGGTGGGGTACCATGAAAATAGAAGAATTTTCTGCCGCTCTTAGAGACAAGCGCTCATTGTTCATTACATCCCCATTAACCAGTATGTTAGTGTATTTTCTTCGCGTTGGAGCAATCGAGTCATATGCCAACCTATTAGTGCGCTTTGCGGGGCAAACTGTGATCGATGGTGGCTCTATCCTTGTGAGCAGCCGGACACAGCCTCAAGCGCGCGCCGGCTAGTGATTCGCATAGCCGGCGCCCTGGTACTTCAAGAATACCCCACCTTGGCGTATCCTCTCCCCGGCCCGGGCAGACATCAAATGCGCTCCACTCTGGACACCGTCGCCGCGATCGGCCTCGCCATCGGCGGCGCTTTTGGCCTTGCTGGCACCTTCGTGGCGAGCGATGCGCTGCGCGAGACACTGTGGACGATCGACGGCGTGGCGCTCGTGGTGGGGACGGCGCTTTTGACGATGAAGTATCAGCGGCTGGGCAATGACTGCGTGGCGGCCGGCTTCCTGACCTTCCTCGCCGGCGAGAGCCTGCTGCTCGCCGGCAATGCGGC
>NZ_RZSX01000606.1:0-4065 GCF_004023105.1 Mesorhizobium sp. M5C.F.Ca.IN.020.32.2.1
CTTTTGGAGGAGGCCGGCACCGGCCAGCCTGTCAATGAGCCTTCGGCCAGTGGGCGCATGGAGAATGACAACCGCGAAGAGGGCGTTGCAGACGCACATGCCCCACAAGCCGCGCCGGTCCAGCGGGATCTCGTGGCGCTGTCGGGAAAGGCGGAGAAGGTCATGCCCAAAGGGCGCAATTTTCAATAGGCCTTACACCGTTCAGGACGGTCCGCCCAGACGCGGCGGCAATCCGTCCTCGAAGGGGAGCGAGCGCGCCTCCGAAGGCAGCATGATCGGGATGCCGTCACGCACCGGATAGGCAAGCCGTGCGACCCTCGAGATGAGCTCGCCTCGCTCCGGATCCCAGCTAAGCGGGCCCTTGGTCAGCGGGCAGGCCAGCAATTCCAGCAGTTTGGGGTCGACATTGGCCTTCTTTCCATCACGCCCATCCACCATTCGGTCTGTCCTTCTCTGGGGTCACTTTAGGTTTCGCGCGGCTCTCCCTTCTCCCCTTGTGGGAGAAGGTGTCGCCGAAGGAGACGGATGAGGGGTGTTCCAGCTTGGCACCAACGGCGCTCCGTCCAGCACCCCTCAACCGTCTTGGCGCTGCGCCAATCTTCCTTCTCACACAAGGGAGAAGGAAAAGCCCCCTATTGCAGGCTCGACCCGAAATCCTCGTTCTCACGTGCCAGCGCCATTTCGGTGATGGCGATCAGCGTTTCGGCGCGTGTCTTCAGGTCCGCGGCTTCGAGCAGCGCCTGTTTCTCGGCTGGCCCGTAGGGAGCCATCATCGACAGCGCATTGACCAGCATGGCATTTTCGGCGCGGCTGACGCTTTCCCAGTCGGCTTCAAGATCGTTGGCCTGCAAATAGGCGCGAAATGCCTTGAGCAGCGCTGGCCGGTCGATCTCGGCCTCTGCCTGATCTTCGTCGAGATCCGTGAGAAAGGGCGCAAACCGGCACTGGCGGAAGGGCGTTTTGACCGCAAGCTCCTGCACGATGCGGAACCGGCACACACCTTGCAGCGAAATCAGGTAGCGGCCATCGCCGCTCTCGGAAAGTGCGATGATACGTCCGGCGCAGCCGACATTGCAGAGTTCCGGCTCGCCGTCGCCACGCCGTGCACCGTCGAGGCTGGGCTGTATAACGCCGATCAGCCGCGATCCGGCGATCGCCTCATCCACCATCTCAAGATAGCGCGGCTCAAAAATGTTGAGCGGCATGCGGCCGCCCGGCAGCAGCAATGCGCCTTCGAGCGGGAAGATCGGCACCGTCGACGGCAAATCCGTATCGAGTCGGTAATGCGCGTTTCCCGCCTGCACTTCAAGCCTCCGGTCGCTCCCTCAAGAAGCGCATGAAGCCCGCCCATCCCATCGCAACCTGACGCGTAATCGTCACGAAGCGAAGAACGGATCGGTCAGGCCTCCTAATCTGGCGCAGCCGTCGTCGATCGCAAGGCCATCAGGAAAAAACAGCTTTATGCGCGTTCAGGAAAACAGCAGCGACGACAATTTGCGCCGCGCCGCCAGCGTTGCCTCGTCGGTCATGCCCCATGCCTCGAAGAACTGCAGCAACTGCGTCTTGGCGCCGTCGTCGTTCCACGAGCGATCAGCCTTGACGATCGCCAGCAGATTGTCGGCCGCGGCCATGCGCTCGCCGTTGGCGTTCTGGACCATCGCAAGATCGAAACGTGCCTGGTGGTCCCCGGGGTTCTCCGCCAGGCGCCGCTGGAGTTCGGCCGGATTGCCAAGTGCTGCTGCCTGCGCGGCAAGCGCCATCTTGGCGCGTACGGCGGCGAGTGGCGGAGCATCCTTCTTGGCTTCCGGGGCCCGCGCCAGCACCGCTTCGGCGCCCTCGGCATCGCCGGCCTCGAACAGCAGATCGCCAAGCCCGGCAATCGCCTCGATCGTGTCCGGCGCCTGTTCCAGGACGGCGTCGTAGATGTCCGCCGCGGTCTGCACATCGCCGGCGGCGCGCGCCTCGGCGGCCGCGGCAAGCGCCTCGGCCACCTGCGGCGCACCATTGTTCTTGCCGCCGACCTTCTGGATGAACGCGGCGATCTGGCTCTCCGGAATGGCGCCCATGAAGCCGTCGACCGGCTGGCCATCCCTAAAGGCGATGACCGCCGGTATCGACTGGATACCAAGCTGGCCGGCGATCGAAGGATGGTCGTCGATGTTCATCTTGACCAGCTTGACCTTGCCGCCGGCGGCGGTGATCGCCTTTTCCAGCAGCGGCGTCAGTTGCTTGCAGGGCCCGCACCATGGCGCCCAGAAATCGACCAGCACCGGCTGACGCCGCGATTCCTGGATGACATCGGCGGCAAATGTGGCGGTCGTCGTATCCTTGATGACGTCGACGGTGACAGGCGGCTCGCCAAGCGCGACTCTCGCGGGAGTGGCCTCAGTGCCGCCATACTGCACTGTGGTGGCATACTGTCCGCCATTGCTGCCAAATGGGCCGCCAAATTGATTGTTGTCGCTCATCTCGTCGCC
Source organism: Mesorhizobium sp. M5C.F.Ca.IN.020.32.2.1 (assembly GCF_004023105.1). Classification (NCBI taxonomy): domain Bacteria; kingdom Pseudomonadati; phylum Pseudomonadota; class Alphaproteobacteria; order Hyphomicrobiales; family Phyllobacteriaceae; genus Mesorhizobium; species Mesorhizobium sp. M5C.F.Ca.IN.020.32.2.1. The sequence goes on from NZ_RZSX01000606.1 coordinate 2,478, forward strand.
CTTTCGGTCGCGCCGCCGGCCACCGGCCCGGCGCAACGTCCTTTATTCTCACTCAGAAATCGGTTTATCGTCATCCATGTGGCGATCATCCCGTGACTTTCAAGATAACAGGATCATGCCCAGTTGCCTCGACGAATTTGACGAGGTCGGCAGCGGCGATCGAGGTCGTTGCCTCATTGGTCAGCGGATGAGCATTGATGGCCGCATGGCGCATCAACTCCTGGTCGAGAACGACCTTGACCCGCAACTCCGTATCGTTGATCACGCCGAACACCGTGACCGCGCCCGGTACGACGCCGAGAAGCTCCATCAGCATCTCCGGCTTGCCGAAGGAAACGCGCCCGGCGGCGCCGATGGCATGATGGATCTGCTTGAGATCGACCACCGCCTCCTCATCGACGCTGACCAGGAAGAAATTGTCCTTCTTGTCCTTGAGGAACAGGTTCTTGGTGTGCCCGCCGGCAATTTCTCCACGCAGCGCCTGCGAATCGGCGACCGTGAACAGCGGCGGATGGCGCAAGGTCGAGACCTGGATCCCGAGATCGGTGAGAAAGGCAAAAAGCTCGGCTTCGGTTTTCGGCATGTTGTTTCTTGTCGGACTTCTTGCTGTCTCGGTTTGGATCATGCCGTTTACGGCCAATGACGCGGCCGAGACAAGACCGTTGCGCGGCGACGCGCTGAATTCCGTGCGATACACGCCACGGAAGGCTCGGTTACGTCGCCGGGTGCGGCCAAAAAACCTGCGATTCCCCTGTTGCAATCGCCGCGCCCTTCAGCCATATAGGCGCGGCTTGCGGCCCAAAAGCCGCGCGAGCGGGTGTAGCTCAGGGGTAGAGCACAACCTTGCCAAGGTTGGGGTCGAGCGTTCGAATCGCTTCACCCGCTCCAGTTTCCCACGGGGAATCAAGCGATTAAGAGGCGCCTTTCGGGGCGCCTTTTGCTTACATGGCGTTGCAACCGGCGCGCGTCTCCCAGTCGCGCTCGCGATAGCGTTGCGCTGGGCCGTGCGCAACGGGTTCTTCTCGCCATAGGCGGCCCCGGTGGCGGCCACCAACCTCCAACTCCATCAGCCGCCCGGCGGCAAGCCAATCATCTCGCGCAAAAGGTCGGAATCTGGAGGCTTCTCCACGAGCGCGCAGGTTCATCATGCCATCGGTCATCGATGGTTCCTTCGAGGTTGGTGTCAGCAACCCGACCTTACCGGCGAATTGTCGATGGACCACGGCAAAGCCGCTCGCTCGCTACAGCGCTATCGAGGGCGCGCTCGCGAGCGGCGTCGCTACCGCCGAGCCACACCACCTATGGGGACGCGACCCCGCTCGGTGGTCGACTGCGCCTCTGCGGACATACGAAACTACGATGTTGCTTGAGCTGCAATGCGCTCCAGCGTCGGCACTGCCAACCGGCAAATCAGGCCGGGAGCCGCCACATTCGCACACGACCTGTACCACGCAATTCCGTTTCCTCGAGTGGGTCGCAAGCAAAATTTGGTCCAAGCAGTTTGCGAGTTGCATCCGAGATACGGATTTCATCGGGATCCGCTGACGTTTGAATACGTGCGGCGAGATTAACGGTCTCGCCCCACAGG
>NZ_RZSX01000607.1:0-4045 GCF_004023105.1 Mesorhizobium sp. M5C.F.Ca.IN.020.32.2.1
TCGCCATCCCCGCCACCACCCGCGTCGAACACGTGCGCGAGAACGTGCTGGCGGCGACTGGTCCCCTCCCCGACGCGGCCATGCGCGATCAGATGGCGGCCTACGTCCGGAATCTCTAGATGTCGGAATGGTGGACCTACCGGCTGGAAGATTTCCTGCTATTCTCGCCGCGCGTCTACTGGCGCATGTTCGAGTTGGCCAATGCCGCCTTCTGGCCGCTGCATCTCCTGACGCTCGGCGCCGGCCTCGCCATTGTCCTGCTCGTGCTGCGGCGGCCGCCTCGCCACGGCCTCTGGATTGCGCTCGTCCTCGCCGCGCTCTTTGCCTTCGTCGGCTGGTCCTTCCTGTCGAGCCGCTATGCCGTGATCAACTGGGCGATCGCCTATGTCGCGCCGGCCTTCGGCCTGCAGGCGCTGCTGCTGGCGTTCGGCGGTGCCGCGCGCGGCGGCCTCGCCTTCGAGCAGCGGGACATCGCAGCAAGGCTCGGGCTGCTGATCATGGCCGCTGGCCTCGTCGTCTATCCCCTCCTGCCGCCGCTTTTCCGGCGGCCATGGACAAGCGCCGAGGTCTTCGGCATCGCGCCGGACCCGACTGCGATCACGACGCTCGGCGTCCTGCTTGCAGCGAGCGGCGGGCCTGTGCCGCTGCTGTTTGCGATCCCGCTGCTGTGGCTGCTGCTCAGCGGCCTGACGCTCCATGCCATGGGCGATCCGCAGGCCTGGCCGCCGCTTCTGGCAGCGGGCACCACTGTCGCTGCCTTGGCCCTGCGCCGCATTGCTCGGTGATGCAATAGCGCTTCGGCATTTGCTCCGGCAAGAAACGTGAGCGATTGTCGGCAGCTCGTTGTTCTTGGTTTGTGCCGGCAGCTGTGCTATGAAATTGCTTACGGTGCCTATTCGCGCCAACGACCCGCGGCCGAGGCGGGTTCTTTGTTTCAGGTTCGGCGCCATCCTTCACAGGGCTGCAAATCCATCTCTGACGGCGTGGCAGGATTCCTGGCGTGGCGACCAGTACCAGCAGGACCGACTGTCGCGCTCTCAGCGCGCCGCCCACACCAGGCCGCGGCGAAATATCGTTCGCATCTGCGGCACCGCGAACTCCCTGACGGCATGTCCGAGTGCCGAATAGAACACCCTTCCCTTGCCGTGCCGGCGCTTCCAGACGACCGGCATGACCACGCCTTCTATCCAGGACGCGTGCTCGCCGGAGAAGGTGGTGGTCGCCAGCACCTCATTCGATGGATCCACATGCATGTAGTACTGCTCGGAGCGGTACGGGAAATCATCGATGCCGTTCATGATCGGATCGTCGTGCCTGATGATGTCGACCCGGTAGTCGATGATGTTGCCTGGGTGGGCCACCCACTGACCGCCGCACATGAACTGGTATTCCGTGGCTTCACGAAAGGCATCGCACATGCCGCCGTGATAGCCGCCAAGGCCGACACCGCCCTCGACTGCCTTTGTCAGGTTGAGCTCCTCGTTCTTCGCAAGCTTGGCCATCGTGTAGATCGGGACGATCAGGCTCAGATCGGCGATCGCCGGGTCGGCGAATATCTCGGTCGTGGTTTCGACGCGCACGCCAAACCCTTCCTCTTCGAGCATCGCCTTGACGACGCGCGCACCTTCTTCCGGCTCGTGTCCATCCCAGCCGCCCCATACGATCAGCGCTTGCCGCATATTCTTCTCCGTCAGTTGGTGCGTGAAGACTGTCAGCAAGATGATCGATGAAACAAGAGCTGTACGAAATTAGGTAGACGGCCACGGTTCAGTGGATCGCCGCATTCTTTTGCGTGGCGCGGGTCAGGTTGGCGACGCTCATGGCAACCGATGCCAACAGCGCAAGAGCCATGCTTGATGCCGATAGGCTCGGCACTGCAAGGGTGGTGATCTGCCCCTTAGAACCACCGCCGCTCAGGTTCGGAACTCTTCGCAATCACAATTCCCAAGACAACACCTAGCATGCCGCCAAGCATCATCGCCGAAGATATTGTGCCTGGATTCTGCTGGACAGTTTCAGTCACGGTGTGCGCCTGGCTACGCAATTGCCGGGCTGCGCGCGAGGCCCGTTCGGCGGCGCTGTCGTACCAGCCCTCTGCCTCCTCGGCGCGGTCGGAAAGGGTCCGATTTATTTTCGTGATCTCGCGGCGAAGCTCAGCGATCTGCTTCTTCATCGCCTCTTGGGCTTCGTTTGCCGCCTTTGAGGCGCCTGCGTTGTTAGGGGTTTCGGCCATTGGATCTCTCCCTTTGGTATCAAACAGGGGAACGGTCGCAGGCGCGCAGGGTTCCTTGTCTTGGAAAACAGCACCGTTGATTGCGTTATCAAGCATTCCCCTGCACGCGCGTGTGGCGAGCGATGATCCTCTCCTCGTCGGTCGCGACGACGCGTATTTCGACCTTGCTGTCCGATCGGCTTATGATCTCGGCATGAGAGCCATTGGATGGCTCGTCGATCGCCACGCCAAGCCAATGAAGCCTTTCGCATATTGCCTTGCGGACCGGCGCTGAGCGCTCGCCAATGCCGGCGGTGAACACGAGGCATTCGAGGCCGCCCAACGTGTTGGCGAGTGCGGCAACTTCCCTTGCGGCCCGGAATGCAAAAAGATTTACCGCTTCGCGGGCGTGGGGATCGTCGCTCGCTTGCAGCGTGCGCATGTCGCCCGAGATGCCGGATATTCCGAGCAGCCCGGATTCCTCATAGAGCATGTGCTGCAGAGCCTCCCCCGCAATACCTCTCTCCAGGATGAAGTACAAAAGCACGCCCGGATCGATGGCGCCGCAACGCGTGCCCATGACCAGGCCGTCGAGCGCGGAAAAGCCCATCGTCGTATCGACGCTTCTTCCGTCGCGCATGGCGCACAGGCTCGCTCCGTTGCCGAGATGGGCGACGATCGTCCGCTTCGCTGCAAGACCGGGTGCTATCTCCTTGAGCCGCCCGGCGATGTATTCGTAGGAAAGACCATGAAACCCGTAGCGGCGGATTCCGTCCTCATCAAATCTACGCGGCAGCGCGAAGCGGCTCACGATCGGATCGATCGTCTGATGGAAGGCTGTGTCGAAACATCCGACCTGCGGCAGATCCGGCCGCAGCGCCGCAAGTGTGCGGATCGGCGCGAGACTGCGAGGCTGATGCAGCGGAGCAAGCGGCGTCAGCCTGTCCAACGCCTCGATCACGTGAGGCGTCAGACGGACGGGTTCGACGAAGTCGCGCCCGCCATGCACGATGCGGTGTCCGGCGGAGACCAGTTTTCTGCCGCCAAGTTCGCTCTCGATCCAGTCGAGCAACGCGTCGATGCCCGCATTGCGCGCGTCTCCAGCAAGCGGCCGATCACACTGCACTGTCCCATCGGCCGCTTTCACGCTGAGCCTCGGCGCATTGCCCAGGTCCAGCGTACCACGCGAGACGAGTTGCAGTTCTGCCGACGGTTCAAGGTCATATAGTCCGAACTTGATACTGGAGGAGCCGGCGTTCAGTGCAAGAATTGCGTGTCGCATCAATCGGCAACCTTCGTCGCACTGTTATCAGGCCAGTTCCACTTCTGAATCTCGGGCATGTCTTCGCCGTACTCGCGGACATAAGCCTTGTGTTCCGCAAGCTTCCCGTGCAGTTCGGCGGCAAGATTTTTCGCCCGTTCGGCGAGACCTGGCACGCGTTCGATCGCGGCGAGCGCCAGGTGAAAACGGTCAAGTTCATTGAGTACGACCATGTCGAACGGCGTGGTGGTGGTGCCTTCCTCGCGAAAACCGTGCACGTGCATGTTGTCATGGTTGGCGCGTCGGTAGGTCAGCCGGTGGATGAGGTAGGGATAGCCGTGATAGGCGAAGATGACCGGCCTGGTTTTCGTGAACAGCGCGTCGAAATCCTCATCGGCAAGGCCATGCGGATGCTTTGAATTCGACTGCAGCGTCATCAGGTCGACCACATTGACGACGCGAACCTTCAGGTCTGGAAGCGCCGAACGCAAAATGTCGGTGGCAGCGAGCGTCTCCAGTGTCGGCACGTCGCCGGCGCAGACCATCACCACATCCGGATCCTCGCCCTTGGC
>NZ_RZSX01000608.1:0-4040 GCF_004023105.1 Mesorhizobium sp. M5C.F.Ca.IN.020.32.2.1
CCAGACCAGCAGGAGACGGCCGGAATTGGCGAGCGGCCGCATCAACGAGACGACCTGGTAGCAATCGGTGACGTCGAGCAGCACCACTGCGAGGAACGAGGCGGCGGCAATCGTCAGCGGGTATTGCCAGGCGAGATGGCTGAAGAAGCCGACATAGTAGAAATAGACGCAGAGGCCCGACAGGAACAGCAGCGCGAATTCGACCATGCGCAAGACGCCGCTGACCATGATTGGCGACATGGTATCGCGCCGGTATTGCGACGCGACCTGACGGGCGACGTCGTTCATCCCGCCAAGGTTATCGCCGCTGGCAGGGCCGTCGAATTTGCGCACCGCGTCTATCGAAAAGCGGCGTGCGGGATCGATCTCGTTCATGGGTGCATCCGCAAAGCTTCCCTCAGGTGAATAGCAAAAGAGAGCTAAGAAACCCTTGAAACAACAGGTAGCTTTAGAGAAGCTTTGGGGTTAGCGCCCTTTTGGGGTTACCGCTTGAGCGCGGCGAAATAGGCCGTCTCGATCGCGGCGGCCATCACGTCGGCGCCGAATCGCGTCTTGAGGTCGGCGCTGTCGGGCATCAGGCTGCCGTAGGCATTGAGGTCGGCCAGCGCCGCGCTCATCTTGTTGCTCAGTTCGCGCGGGTCAGGCCGGATCAGGGCAGGGGAGCCGGTGCCAAAGATTTCCGGGATGCCGCCGACGGCGGTGGCGATCATCGATTTGCCGGCGGCGAGCGTTTCCAGAACGATGTAAGGCATGGCTTCCGCACGCGAGGGAACGATGACCAGTTCGGCCAGCGCGAAGGCTTTGCGCGCCGGCATCGGCGGCAGGAAGCGCGTATGGCCTTCGAGACCGAGGCGCTTCACTTGCGCATGGTAGCGCGGCAGGTCGTCGCCGTCGCCGACCATCACCGCTTTCACCGGGCGGCCGAGCCGCGTTCCGGCAAGGACGAGCGCATCGATGAAGATGTCCGGTCCCTTGAGGTCGCGCATCATGCCGATATAGAGGACATCGGCCGCATTCTGCTCGGTTCGCACCGGCTCGAACTCGGCGGCGCTCAAGCCGTTGTAGACAAGGTTGTTCGGGATGGGCGGTTCGCCGACCTTCCTGTGATATGTCTGCCTTTCATAATCGGAGACAAACAGAAGATAGTCGGTGAAGCGCGCCATGAACCGTTCGAGCGCGAAAAACAGCTTCCCCGTGGCGGTAGTCTCGTCATAGTGAAGAGAGCCGCCGTGAGGCGAATAAAGGCGGGCTACGCGAGACCTTGATACCCGCAACAATGAGCCGAACAGGCGGGCATAGGCGCCACCCTTGGCGCCGTGCCCGTGGAGCACGTCCGGCCGCAATCCCTTGATAAGCCCGAAGGTGCGCCAGGCCGAGGCGAGATCGCCCGGTCCGACATGCCGCTGCATTGGCGTCCGATGGATGCCCAGCGCCATTTTGCCCTTCATTTGTTCGAACAAATGTTCCTCAAAATCGCCACCCGTCGTCGAATCGCAGACGATGCCGACGGCATGCCCGGCGGCGACCTGCGCCTCGGTCAGGTCGCGCACGTGACGAAAAATCCCTCCGACAGGTGAGCGAAAGCAGTGGACGATCCTGAGTGTGTCCGCCACGTGGTCTAGAACAGGCGTTCGCGAACGTAGACCGTGTCGCCGGGCAGGAGTGGGTCGGAGGTGGCCACGCGACCGGTCATGACCTTGCCATTGATGTCGCGGGTGATGTCGACGCTTTCCTGGTTGGCGCGCGGGCTGAAACCGCCGGCGATGGCAATCGCCTTTTGTACGGTCAGGCCGGGAACATAGGAGTACTGGCCCGCGGCGCCGACTTCGCCCATGATGAAGATCGGCCGGTAGCGGTCTATCTCGACCGAAACGTCCGGATCGCGCAGGTAGCCCTGGCGCAATTTGTCGGCGATCTCGCCTTCGAGTTGCTGTGCGGTGTGGCCGCGCGCCGGTACGGCGCCGACGAGCGGGATGGACAGGTAACCGGATTGGTCGACGCTGTAGACGTTGGTCAATCCTTCCTGCTCGAACACGGTGACGCGGACCCGGTCGCCGGCACCAAGGCGATAAGGCTGGTCGAGCATTTTATGGAAGGCGGCCGGCGCCGGCCGGTAGCTGGAGCAGCCGGCAAGCAACGACACGGCGAGCAGCGCGCGGAAGAGGGAAGCAGTGCTTTTCATGGCCGGACACGTACCTTCGATTGGCCGCTGTTACACCGCGGCAAACTCTGGGGATCGAGGCCCGTTATCATCCCGTTAGGGTTAATGGCCGGTAAAGGCGGCGGCAACCGACAAAACACGGCCGGTTTAACGCTTTTGTTGCCGCTTGCGAGTAAAACCTAACAGATACTTACCGCGATATTAACGGCTGAGTTACCATAGTTGTTTACGGTGCATTCTGACCAATGCATGTCGCCCAAAAGTGCGCAGCGGTTTTGGGACAACGACATGCATGAAAACAAGAGCTTAAAGCGAGTCGTATGAATCTGTTCAAACGCGACGTGCTTTAAGTACCGGAGCAGGATGCATGTCCGTTAAATCCGTGGCCGCAGATGTCGACGTCGATCTCAGGCAGCTCTTCGCAAGCCTTGCGAGGAATTGGCTGCGCATTCTTGTCGTGGCGCTGGTCATAACCGGCCTGGCGTTCGCGCTCACATGGCTTGCCACGCCGCATTACAGGGCTGAAACACGGCTTTTGATCGAGACGCGCGAATCGGTTTACACGCGCCCCGACGGCACCAATGACAATGACAAGCCGATTCTCGACGAGGAAGGCGTGACCAGCCAGGTCGAGGTTGTGTCTTCGACCGACATCCTCAAGCAGGTGGCGCAGAAGCTCAATCTGTCGCGGCTTCCCGAATTCGACGAGACAGCGGACATGCCGATGTTGAGCCGTCTGCTCGTCATCGCCGGCCTGAAAAGCGACCCCAACGAGATTCCGCCTGAAGAACGCGTGCTGACGAAGATGCGCGAGAAACTCAACGTCTATCGCGTTGAAAAATCACGGGTAATCGTCATCGAATTCTCCTCGGAAAATCCCAGGCTCGCCGCCGAAATTCCGAACGCCATCGCCGACGCCTACATCTCCGTCCAGGGCAATGCCAACATCGAATCGAATTCCGCCGCAACCGACTGGCTGGCGCCTGAGATCGCCGACCTGTCGAAGCGGGTTAAGGACGCCGAGGCCAAGGTAGCAAGCTACCGCGCCCAGTCCGATCTTTTGATGGGCGGCAACAATTCGGTGCTCGCCACCCAACAGCTTTCCGAACTGTCCAGCGAACTGTCGCGGGTGCGGGCCAATCGCGCATCGGCAGAAGCGACGGCCGACAGCGTGCGCAGGGCGCTGCAGAATGGCGGCTCGCTGGATGCGGTACCAGAAGTGCTGTCTTCCGAACTCATCCAGCGGCTGCGCGAGCGGCAGGTCGAGCTCAAGACCAACATCGCCGACCTTTCCACCTCCTTGCTCGACAATCATCCGCGCATCCGGGCGCTGAGATCGCAGCTTGCCGATCTCGACCGCCAGATCCGCAACGAGGCGGAAAAGATCATGAAAGGGCTGATGACGCAGGCGCAGACCGCCCAGGCCCGCGAAAACCAGCTTGTCGCCGACGTCAATACACTGAAGGCTGCATCGGCGCGCGCCGGCGACCAGCAGGTCGAACTGGATGCGCTGCAGCGCGAAGCGACCGCCCAGCGGCAGTTGCTCGAATCCTACCTGACCCGTTACCGTGAGGCGTCCTCGCGCAAGGACAGCAACTATCTGCCGGTCGACGCCCGTGTCTCTTCCCGCGCGGTGGCGCCGTCCGAGCCCTATTTCCCAAAAATCCTGCCGATCACCGGTGCTGCCTTCGTCGGTTCGTTGCTGGTCATGGCGATCGTGACGCTTCTGCAAGAGCTGTTTTCGGGTCGCGCCATGCGGCCAGCCGCCGGCGCCCGTTTCGAACGGATCGAACAGGTTGCGATGCCTGTTGCCCACGAACCCTCCAATCACGAACCGGCCGATATCGAGGACGTCGAGGATCGGGCGGCGGAAGCGCAG
>NZ_RZSX01000609.1:0-4035 GCF_004023105.1 Mesorhizobium sp. M5C.F.Ca.IN.020.32.2.1
GCTCGATCACGGTCACCTCGTGGCCGTCGCTCGCCAGATAATAGGCGGCTGCAGTGCCGACGACACCGGCCCCAAGCACCAATATTCTCATGCCGCCCCCCAAAGGTCACACGCGGCCAAATGCATCCACGCTTCGCCGCGCAGCTCCTTCAATAGCGCTTCTGCGTGGAGCTTTCGAGCTAAGAACTTGGTCTCAGCCCCGCGACGAATTCTTGCCGGTCAGAATGCGCTCCCAGGCCAGCGCGTCGGCGACGATCAGGTCGAGGTCGTCGCGTTGCGGCGTCCAGCCGAGTTCGCGGCGCGCCAGCTCCGAATTCGCGACTACCGCCGCGGCGTCGCCCGGACGGCGCTCGCCCATCCGCACCTCGAAATCGTGACCAAAGACGCGCCGCACGCTGTCGATCACCTCGAGCACCGAATAGCCGTGGCTGTAGCCGCAATTGGCGACGAGACTTGTCCCGCCGGCGCGCAGGCGTTCCAGCGCCAGCCGATGCGCCACCGCCAGATCGCTGACATGTATGTAGTCGCGCATGCAGGTGCCGTCTGGCGTCGGATAGTCGGTTCCGAACACCTGCATAAGGGGTCGCTTGCCGAGCGCCGTCTCGCAGGCGACCTTGATCAGATGCGTGGCGCCAGGCGTCGACTGGCCGGTGCGGCCCTTCGGGTCGGCGCCGGCGACGTTGAAGTAGCGCAGCGCCGTATAGCGCAAACCATAGGCAATTGCGGCGTCGCGCAGCATCCATTCGCTCATCAGCTTGGACAGGCCGTAGGGCGATTCCGGTGCAAGGCGGGCATCTTCACGCACCGGCTCCAGCCCGGCGCCGCCATAGACGGCGGCGGTCGAGGAGAAGATGAAATTGGGCACGCCTTCGCGCACGGCGGTCTCGATCAGCGTGCGCGTCTTGCAGGTGTTGTTCTCGTAATAACCGAGCGGGTCGGCAACCGATTCGGGAACTACGATGGAGCCGGCAAAATGGATGATCGCGTCGACATGATTGTCGCGGATGATCGAACCGACCAATTCCTTGTCGGCGACATCGCCAGCGACGAGCTTTGCCTCTGGTGCCACGGCCCACTCGAAGCCGGTCGAAAGCCGGTCGAGGACGACGACGCTGTCGCCCGCATCCAGCAGCTCCCAGACCATATGGCTGCCAATATAGCCGGCGCCGCCTGTCACCAAAACCGTCATCCGTGTCCTCGCTGCTCAAGATTTGTCGGAAACTGTCTCAACACCCGCCTTACTGGAAAGCCTGCCACTAGGCCATTAGTACCATTAGTGTCTGCGGTAACCAGTCTCATCGGCGCGTGGCATCGTCCTGAACAAAATTGATCCACATCAAGGGAATAGGCCATGATCCATGGTCGTTAGAAACAGGCTTGGGGCGTGGCATTTTGACCAAAAAGGCCAAGTAGACGTCGAATAGGGCAATGATTATGATCCCACGCAAAAATTGGGAAGCCGAAATGAACTATCAGCGGTTCTTCGAAGACGCGATCGACCAGCTCCACGCAGAGCGTCGCTATCGCATCTTCGCCGACCTCGAGCGCATCGTGGGGAAATTCCCACGCGCCATCTGGCGCGCCAACGGCCGCGCCCAGGAAATCACCGTCTGGTGCTCCAACGACTATCTCGGCATGGGCCAGCATCCAGACGTCATCGCTGCGCTGCAGAACGCCGCCGGCAAGATGGGATCTGGCGCCGGTGGCACCCGCAACATCTCCGGCACCAGCAATCCGCTGGTCGAGCTCGAACTGGAACTGGCCGACCTGCACGACAAGGAAGCCGCACTCGTCTTCACCTCGGGCTTTGTCTCCAACGAAGCCTCGATCTCGACCATTGCACGGCTTCTGCCCAACTGCCTGATTGTCTCGGACGAGTTGAACCACGCCTCGATGATCGAGGGCGTGCGGCGTTCGGGCGCCGAGAAGAAGATCTTTCGTCACAACGACGTTGCGCATCTTGAAAGCCTGCTGCAGGCGGCAGGCCGCGAACGCGCCAAGCTGATCGTCTTCGAGAGCGTCTATTCGATGGATGGTGACATCGCGCCGATCAAGCAGATCGTCGATCTTGCCGAGCGCTACAACGCCATGACCTATATCGACGAGGTCCATGCCGTCGGGATGTATGGACCGCGCGGCGGCGGCATCACCGAGCGCGAAGGGCTGGCAGACCGTATCGACATCATCGAAGGCACGCTGGCCAAGGCGTTCGGCACGCTCGGCGGCTATATCACCGGCACAAATGCGGTGATCGATGCCGTGCGCTCCTATGCGCCGGGCTTCATTTTCACCACGGCGCTGCCGCCGGCCATCGCCGCCGCGGCGACCACGTCGATCCGCCATCTGAAGCGCTCGCAGTCCGAACGCGACGCACAGCAGCGCCAGGCGATGCGGACCAAGCAGGTTCTTACCGCCGCCGGCCTGCCGGTGATGGACTCCGCTACCCACATCGTGCCGCTGCTCGTCGGCGATCCCGAGCTCTGCAAGATGGCCAGCGACCGCCTGCTCGGCGTCCACGGCATCTATATCCAGCCGATCAACTACCCGACCGTGCCGCGCGGCACCGAACGGCTGCGCATTACGCCGTCGCCGTTCCATTCGGATCACCTGATCGCGGAACTTCAGGATGCGCTGGTTGAGACTTGGGATGCTTTGGGTATCTCTTACGGTTCTGCGGGCCGGCCTTCGGTGAGGGAAAGCGACCGCGTCATTCCGTTGCTGGTGCCGAAGTCCGGCGGCTGATCCCCGAGTTTCAACTCGGGGATCGAAGGCAACTCACATACTCGTCATCCACTTCGCCAGCCGGTGCGCCGCTTCCTCGAGCTGGTCGAGGCGGCGGTGGAAGCACAGCCTGAGGAAGGCCTCGCCGCCGGGGCCGAAGGCGGTTCCGGGTGCCAGACCGACATTGGCGCGGTCGACGATGTCGAAGGCGGCGGCGCGTGAATCGATGATGCCGTCGACCGCGAAGAACAGATAGAACGCGCCCTGCGGCACGGTGAAGCGTGCCCTGCCGGTCGCAGCCAGGATGCCGCAGACCAGGTCGCGCGCAGCCCTTGCCCGCTCCACCTGCTCAGCGATGAAGGCATCGCCTTCGTCGAGCGCGACGACCGCGCCTCGCTGCATGAACTGGGCAACACCTGAGGTCGAATACTGGACCAGGTTCTCGAACACCTGCTGCAGCGAAGGATGGGTCTTGATCCAGCCGACGCGCCAGCCGGTCATCGCCCAGTTCTTGGAGAAGCTGTTGACGAAGAGGATGCGATCTTCGTCGGCCATGATGTCGATGAAGGACGGCGCGCGACTGTCGCCGTAGTGGAACAGTGAATAGATCTCATCGGCGATGATCCACAGGCCCTTTTCGCGGGCGAGGTCGAGGATCGCTTGCAGCGTCTCCCTGTCGGCGGTCCAGCCGGTCGGATTGGACGGTGTGTTGACGAACAGCGCCTTCGTCCTTGGCGTGATCGCCGCCTCGATCTTGCCGACGTCGCAGGACCAGCCATTGCCGGACTGGTCGAGCGTGACAGCGACCGGGACGGCGCCCGCCACGCCGGCGGCTGCGGCGAAATTCGGCCAGGCCGGCGACAGATAGACGACCTCGTCCCCCTTCCCGGCGACGGCATCGATTGCCAGCTGGATGGCATGCATGCCCGAGCCGGTGACGATGAATTCTTCCTCGGCGAAACTCTTGCCGAAATGCCTGACGTAATAGCGGGCGAGCGCCTGCCTCAGTTCGGGGATGCCTTTCTGCCAGGTATAGAAGGTCTCGCCGCCGGCCAGTGCCCGGGCAGCGGCATCGGTGATGAAGGCGGGCGTCGGCAGGTCGCCCTCGCCGGCCCAGAGCGGGATCATGCCGTCGCGGTCGCGGCCGCGGTTCATGACGGCGACAATGCCGCTTTCCGGCGCAGCCCGGGCCTCGGCGCGCAAATCCTCGATGAGGGTCATGGATGGATCCGTTTTCCGTCTTCTGGACAGCTAGCGTGTTTTACGACAGGCGAAAATAGAAAACCCCGGCCGAAACCGACCGGGGTTTTGGTC
>NZ_RZSX01000060.1:0-13864 GCF_004023105.1 Mesorhizobium sp. M5C.F.Ca.IN.020.32.2.1
CTGACGGGCGGGCCTATCTCGACTTCTATAATAACGTGCCGTCTCTCGGCCATTGCCACCCGGAAGTAATCGCCGCAATGGCTGAGCAGGCGGGCCGAATAAGCGCCAACACGCGCTATCTCGAGCCGAAACTTGTCGACTATGCCGAGCGGTTGGTTGATACTTTCCCAAACGAGCTCGACCGTGTGGTTTTTACTTGCACGGGGAGTGAATCCAACGATCTGGCCCTGCGTATCGCGCGATTTGCGAGCGGCAACGAAGGTGTGATCGTGTCCACCTATGCGTATCACGGCACGAGTACGGCTACCGCCGCGGTTTCGCCGAACCTGGGCGACGCAGTCAAGCTCAGCCCATTCGTGCGCATGGTAACCCTACCCGGGCCGGCGGGCGTGCCGGAAGCCCAGGCTGCGGACTTTTTCGAGGCACAGATTCGTTCAGCCATTATGGATCTGAACCGTCGTGGCATAGGCGTTGCGGCCCTGCTCATCGACAGTATTTTTTCCAGCGATGGCGTATGGGCAGATCCTCCTGGTTTTATTGCCGGCGGAGCTACGGCGGTGCGGGAGGCAGGTGGCCTCGTCATTGCCGACGAAGTTCAGCCGGGCTTTGGGCGAACCGGCGCCCATATGTGGGGCTTCGAGCGGCACCGGACCGTTCCGGATCTTGTTACCCTCGGCAAGCCGATGGGCAACGGATTTCCAATTGGCGCCGTCGTTGGTCGCAGAGCCCCGATGGAGCAGTTTGGCGCCACCGCGCGCTACTCGAACACGTTCGCCGGAAACACAGTTGGAATAGCTACCGCGGACGCCGTGCTAATGATCCTGCAGCGTGACCAAATTCCCCAAAAGGCGCTTGCCATGAGCCAGCGCCTCCGAGCCGGACTGGAAAAGATCGCAAAGCAGCATCATGGAGTTCGTGCGATCCGAAACGCCGGTCTTTTCTTTGGCATCGACATGGGGCCTGAGGACACACCGGCCGCGGGCCGGCGTGCAATGGCTTTGGATGTGGTCAACGCAATGCGGAATGACGGCGTACTTATCAGCACGACAGGGGCCAATGAGGATACACTTAAAGTGCGCCCTCCGCTCGTTTGCCAAGCCGAGCATGTGGACCTCTTCCTTGCATCCATGGAGCAAGCGCTCATCAAGGTCGTAGGCTAGACCGCATACCGCAATGTGCGGAAGCGCTCACCGAAGGCAGCCTGTTGGAATAGATGGCGCCACCGGCGCGCGTCCCTGCGCCTGGCGACATGACGCCTAGAAATAGCCGAGGATCGATTTGACCTCGAGATACTCCAGCATGCCCTCGAGACCGTACTCGCGTCCGTTTCCGGATTGCTTGAAGCCGCCGAACGGCGCGTGGGGGTCCCACGTCGGGTAGTTGAGATGCACCTGCCCGGCGCAGATTTGCGACGCGACGTCCTTGACGACGTCCATGTCTTTGCCCTGCACATGCGCCCCGAGGCCATAGACGGTGTCGTTGGCGATGGTGACGGCCTCCTCCACTGTCTCGTAAGGAATGACGCAAAGAACCGGGCCGAAGATCTCCTCCTGGGCAATACGCATGCCGGTGCGCACCTCGAAAAAAATCGTCGGTTTGACGTAGAATCCGGCATTCAGACCGCCGGGACGGCCCTGTCCGCCGGCGACGACCTTCGCGCCTTCCGAAATCCCGACGCCGATCATCGTCTGAATCCGGTCGAACTGGGCGCCGTTGGCGATTGCGCCATGGGTGGTGGTCGCCGCGAGAGGATCACCGACAACGATATCGTCCGCGGCGCGCCTGGCAATCGACTCGATCTCGGAAAGCTGCGCGCGCGGCACGATCATACGCGTCGGCGCACTGCACGACTGGCCGAGATTGCGGAAGGCGGCGGCGATGCCCAGCGAGACGGCGCGATCGAGATCGGCGTCCGGGAGGATCACATTCGGCGACTTGCCGCCGAGCTCCTGCGCGACGCGCTTGACCGTCGGCGCTGCCGCCTGGGCCACCGCGATGCCCGCGCGGGTGGAGCCGGTAATCGAGATCATGTCGACGTCCGGATGGGAGGCGAGAGCCGCACCGACGCAAGGGCCGTCGCCATTGACGAGGTTGAAGACACCGGCCGGGAAGCCGGCTTCTTCGATCGCCTCGGCGAACATGAGGGCGCTCAACGGAGAAAGCTCGCTCGGCTTCAGCACGACCGTGCAGCCTGCGGCGAGCGCCGGCGCGACCTTGGCGGTGATCTGGTAGAGTGGCCAGTTCCACGGTGTGATCAGCGCGCAGACCCCGATCGGTTCGCGAGTGACGGCGGTGTGACCGCGCTGCTCGACGAAGGGGAAGGCCGTCAGGACCTCGCGAGCGACCCGCACATGGGCGATCGCCAGCGGCACCTGCGCGGCGCGCGCATATGCGATCGCCGCGCCCATTTCGAGGGTCAGGCATTGCGCAAGCAGCTCGGTGCGAGCCTCGAGCAGCGCCTGCAGGCGATCGAGCAAATCCGCGCGGTATTCCGGCTTGGTACGGCTCCAGGTGGCGAATGCCCGGCGGGCCGCTGAAACGGCCGCGTCCACGTCCTCGCCGTTTCCGAGCGGAAATTGCGTCACCACTTCTTCCGTCGCCGGATTCGTGACGGCGGCCTGGCCAGTGCCCCTGGGCGCGCGCCATTCGCCGTCGATGAAGAATGTGCCGAGGCGGCCGTTGCGAGACAGGTGCTCGAGGGGCGTGGTCATGTCACGAGGTCCTTCATCCGATAGTAGGCGCCGAGGACTCGGCAGGAACCAGGGACGCCCGAAATATCCGGGGATCGCCGGCCAGCGGAACTTCTACCAGCCGCGGATCCGCTCCCACCGCGCGTCGATCTCCGGACTTCCTCCGTTGACGACGCTGTAGAAATCGTGCTGGCCGGCCATCGCGCAGGCGTGGTTTGGCAGGATCCGCACCCGGGCACCGACCCGAAGGTCTGGCATGCTCTTGGCCGAGCCGCTGCGGATCGCCAGGATGCCGTGTTCCTGGCTGGCCTGTGACACGATCACGTCTTCGAGCACGCGACCCGCCTCGTCGCATACCAGGCCGTAACCCTGATCTACCCGCTGGCTCGCGGTGCCGCGATCGCGCGAGAGCGCCATCCACCCCGCGTCGACAAGCACCCAGCCCTTCTCCGGCTTAACGCCGACCACCGTGGCCAGCACTGAAATCGCGATGTCGTCGACGGCACAGACCCCGACTCCATGCTGGACGAGGTCGAAGAACATGTAGACACCGGCGCGCAGTTCGGTGACGCCATCGAGATTCTCGGCGAAGTGTGCGGTGGGCGTCGAGCCGAGGCTGACGATCGGGCAGGCATGGCCTCGAGCGCGCAGAATTTCGGCGGCTCGCACGGTGGCCGAACGCTCGTTCTCGGCTGCCCTCACCAGAGCATCGGGCGTGCTCAAACCATAGGACTCGCCCGCATGGGCGAGGACGCCGACGAGGTGGGCGCCCGCCGCGACCACCCGGTCGGCGACCTCGATGAGCTTGGGATCGTCCGGCTTCAGTCCACCGCGATGGTCGTCGCAATCCAGTTCGATGAACACGGATGGAGTAACGCCCGTGGCCTTGCGCACATCGGCCAGGGCATCGGCCTGTTCAACGGTATCAAGCAGCAGCTTCAGGTCGACGCCGGTGCGGCGGCAGAGCTCCGAGGCACGCCGAGCCGAGGCCGGCGACAGACCGACCGCATAGGTCATGTCGCGATAGCCGTGGTCAGCGAAATATTCCGCCTCGGCGATGGTAGAGACCGTGATCGGGCCGGGTTCTGTGGGGAAGACCTGTCGGGCGACGTCAATGCTCTTGGCCGTCTTCATGTGCGGGCGCAACACAACGCCAAGCTTCCTGGCGTGGTCGGCGAGACGGTTTATGTTGCGCTCGAGCTTCCCGCGATCCAGCAGCAGCGACGGTGTGACAAGGCCGTCGATCTTTTGGACCGGTTCCAGCGATTTCGCGTTCGTTTCCATGTTCTCGATGTTCCTCATCACTAACCGAAGGACTGGTTCGCCAGGGCGTACATGCAGGCCGCACCGTCGGGCATTGGTCGCCGCCCCCTGACCATGGCGGTGGCTCCGCCGACCCTGACAAGGCCCAGGCTTTCCAGCCAGTCGCCCAATCCATGCTCGGCATAGACGTCGATGCGCACGAACTGGCCGTGGAGCCTCGAAAGCTGGTCTAGGATCAGGCGTTGCGCGTCTTCGGCGCTTTCGGCGGCCACTGGGCCGACAACGTAGCCGCGCCCGAACTTCCTGGCGATCACGTAACCGGTAACCCGTCCACGGCGGTCGATCACCACCACGTCGCCCACATCGGCAAGCGCAGCGACCATCGGCCCGCGAGGCATTCCGGTGGCCCGTTCGTCGAAGGCGCGGAGTGCCGGCAGGTCTGATACCGTCGCCGGCCTGATGTCGGCGCAGGCCTTCGCGGGTACGGGGACGTTCAGTTGGCCCTGGTGCTGAAGCACGGTGCCCCAAACGGTGAAGCCGCGTCGCCTGTAGAGCGTCAGCCCATCTTCGGTCGAATTGAGCAGCACGTTGCGACCTTCCGTCGCCTCAAGCAACGCGTTGAAGAGCCGCGAGCCATTGCCGCCGCCTTGCGCGGAGCGGGTGACGATGATCATCCCGGCCGAGGCATAAGCCTGCCCGTAGTTCCACCACATTGCCGACCCGATCACCTCGCCTGAACGCTTAAGAACAAGGCCCTCGCCCACCCTGGCAGCAAACTCCCAGTCCTCGCTGCGGTAAGGCCAGCCCATTTCCTGCGACAGCTTCAGGGCGCCCGGCACATGGCTGATCTCGAACGCGGTCAGCTCGGTCGGATCGCCGACGATGTCATTGTTAAGCCCAACGGCCATGCGCAAGACGCCTTCGATTTACCCAGAGATCGAACCTCAAGGTGCCGTCCGGAGCACAGATTTCGCTGCTGTTTTGCCCGTTCAGATCAGCGAGACTATTCGTTTTGAGCCATTCCTCGGCATACCAAACTGCGCAAAGCGGGCGAAGTATATCCGGCGCCTCGTATCGCCTCGCTTTCATCGTTTGGCGATCCGTGTTGCGCCCGCACGGTTCACAACGGACGCGATCCAAGCCCCGCAATCGCACAGTCGCAACACGCCCCAACGATGAACAGCTTGTTGCTCAGGAGGTATTCGGGATGATCTACATCAGCGAAGAGGACTCAGCCGCCCTGGTCACCCATGAACTGGCTTTCGACGCCGTGCGGAGAGCTCTCGTTGCTGCCGCTTCGAAACAGAGCCTGGTCTTTCCCGCGGTTCTCGGGCGTGCACGGGAGGCGACCAATACCTTCTCAATCAAATCCGGTTCGTCGGACGAGCTGACCGGAGTCAAGATCGGCTCCTTCTGGTCGGGCAATCCCGCGCGCGGCCTGCCCCGCCACAACTCCACCGTCGTCCTGCTCGACCAGGAAACCGGACGCCTCGGCGCCGTGATCGAGGCGGGCAAGGTCAATGCCTATCGAACAGCCGCCGCCGACGCGGTGGCGGCCGACCTTCTTGCCCGGAAGGACGCCAAGGTGCTGGCGATATTCGGCGCCGGCAACCAGGCGGGTTTCGAGGTCGCGGCGCTGGCTCGCATCCGTCCGGTCGAGACGGTATTGGTCGTGGCCGGACCTTCACCGCGACGCGACACTTTTGTCGAGCGTATCCGCGCCAAAGACCTCGCGGCGCGCGCCGCCTCGGCCGAAGACGCCGTGCGTCAGGCGGACATCGTGGTCACTGCAACCCCCTCGCGCGAGCCACTGTTTCAGGCCCATTGGGTGCGTGACGGCGCGCACGTCGTCAGCATGGGATCGGATGCGCCCGGCAAGCAGGAATTGCCGACAGAATTGCTCTCGAGGGCAAGCCTCTTCTGCGACTTCCCTTCACAGTCCGTCCAGATCGGCGACTTTCAGCACGTGCGCGACGAAATCGACGCCGGCATGCTCGCCCTAACGGCGATCGGCGATGTGATCGAAGGCCGCGCGCCGGGACGCCGCTCCGACGAAGAGATTACCGTCTTCGACAGCTCCGGCATCTCCCTACAGGATCTCTACATGGCCGAGGCGCTGATCCGCGCTGAGGCGTCCCACCGCTGATCTAGCGCACGAGGGATTTGACCGGCATCTACTGCATACCTGCTTAGCCAAACGAAATCTTGCATTCTGCTTCCAGCCATCGAGCAAGATCGTGGGCTTTCCCAGACAGTTCAGTTTGTCCTATCCATATGAGCCCGTAGTGGCTTCCGTCGGGATCGAAGCCGACCGGTGCGATGAGCCGCTCTCTATCTATGTCGTCGGTTGCGAGGACCATGGGACTGAGGGCAACGCCCAACCCCGCCGATGCGGCTTCAACGATCAGAAAGTGATGGTCGTAGAAGCGAATTTCCGTTGGGCGCAGCACCGAGGGGTGGAGGGTTGGTGCGCGTCAGGCCTGACTTCCGGCTGACCTTCAGATGGCGGCAATGTCCAGCTTCGAGCCGTCGACCAGACGCGACAGGCGGAACGGTGTAGGATCGACGCAAGGCGTGTCGTTTACGACGAGCTCTGCGGCGAGATGGCCAAGCCCCGGGCCCAAACCGAAGCCGTGGCCCGAGCAGCCCGCCGCGAGGACGAGGCCTTTCACCCCGTCCACCTGCGACACCACAGGCACTGCGTCCGGCGTGCAATCGACGAAGCCGCCCCAGGCGCTATCGATCTCTATATCGCCGAGTTGAGGGAAGGTTTTCCGGACACTCTCCACCACTTGGCTTACCAGCCATTTCAAGGGTGGAGGATCCAACACGCGATTCTTTTCGAAGATCCTATCGTCGCTGGTCAGGAGCGCCGGCAATGAATCCGGCCCCGAAACGAACGATTGGCCGATGCCGAGCCTGACGTTCTTCAGGCGACGCAAGAACTGCGGCATGAATTCCCGGCTATACCGAATAGCCTGGGGCGTGATTTCGAGGTTCGCCTTGCCGCTGATCGCAAGCGTATAGCTGCCGTCCAGTCGGCGCGTGATCGTGCAGTAGGGTGTGGAGACCGCCTCGCCTATGTTGATTGTCGGGGTGGAACGCAGCGCGGTCTGCCGGATGCTCGCTTGGGGGAAACTGATTCCGAGCGGCCTCAGGAAGCGCGAGGCCCAAGCGCCAGCGGCGCACAGCACCGCGCTGGTTCTGATGTAGCCCTTCTCCGTGTGCACGCCCGCAATCTTGCCATTGGCCAAGTCGAGCGCCCGCGCGGCGCATCCCTGGTGGATCGTGGCGCCCAGAGCTCTGGCCCCATCGGCGATAGCCGGCGCGGCGAGCGCAGGTTCGGCCTTACCGTCCCGGTCTGAATAGGTCCCGCCGACCCATTTGTCGCGCGCTTCGGGGACGCGCTCGGCCACTTCCGCCCGGCTCAGCACGCGGGTGTCGACGTCGTACTCCCTGGCGACCTCGCGCCACTTTTCCCAGCCGGCGAGCACAGCCTCGTCGTGGGTTGCATAGACGAGACCGCAGCGTCGAAATCCAAGGTCCCGATTGATATCGCGCGTGAGCTCGTCCCACAGTCGCATGGAGATCACCGAGAGCGGCAGTTCGCGCCGATCGCGGTTCTGCTGGCGGCACCAACCCCAGTTTCGGCTCGATTGTTCACAGGCGACGTGGCCCTTCTCGAGCAGAGCCACAGAGAGGCCACGTTTCGCCAGGAAATAGGCGGCCGTAGAGCCGAGGATGCCGCCGCCGACGATGACGACGTCGGCCTCGGCCGGGAGACGCTCATCGCTGTGAATGCGTTCGACTCGGGGCGACATGTTCCAACCAACCTCGGCTGCCAAGAATGCGGAAGCAAAGTTCCGATCAGCCCTTCATCGCATCGTGCGCTCGAAAGAATGTGCCGAAATCATCCAGGACTTCGCCAGATATGCGGGTTTTTGATCGCTTGATCGATACGAGTTGCTCAGGCCCGATCGAGCGCCCGTTCCGCGAAGGGCGGCACCTGCTCGCGAGTGCGTCGGATAGCGCTCAAGGGTCTTGAGCCTGCGAGCGAAGTTGTAGGCGGCAACAAGGTCGGCGAGGTGTTACCTGAGCTGATCGTGGCTCTCATAGTAGAAGCGTTTGACCGTGGCGTCCTTGATCGTGCAGTTCATGCCGCGGATCTTGACATAGGTCTCGTCGATCCGAACTGAGCCACAGTGAGGCCGACGAAACTGACGGAGCCGCTTCTCGATCAGCGGCGCGTAGGCGAGGACCCAGCGATTGATCGTACTGTGGTCGACTTCAAGCCACGTTCGGGAACATCTTGTCCAAGTCTCGGTAGCTGAGTGGATAGCGTAGATACCAAGTCACCGCCTGCACAATGAGCCGTGCCGCGAAATGCCGCCCTTTGAAATCATCCTTCGATTGACGCTTCAGTTTCTCGGCAATGGCGTTCAGGATCATCGCTACGCTCCACAACATTTTGAGCGGGAATTTCTCCGGCGATGGTCGATAGGCCGTTAACGGAGAAAATTTGCGACACGCCCGTTACGACCGTGTCCTATCGAGGCGACTGGAATAGCGTACCGGAAGTTGGTGCCGATCGACTAAGAGTGTTCGGTGTCGCTGCTCAGGCCCCGGGCTAATTCGCCTAAGGTGTGCTGATTTTCGGTGAAGAGGTGGCGCGATCGCTCATCGGGCCACCTCGGTCACCGTCAGGCTGCCGGTGTAGCCTGAAGCAGTTCGCCGAAGCGAGAGAGGTCGATATTGCCACCGCTCAGGATCACGCCGACGCGTTTTCCCGCAAGCTTCGCGGCATCGGCCTGCACTGCGGCAGCGCCGAGGCAACCGGTGGGTTCCACGATCATCTTCATTCGTTCGGCGAAGAAGCGCATGGTCGACACGAGTTGCGCATCGGTCACAGTCATGATGGCGGAGACCTTCTCGCGGATGATCGGAAAGTTATGCTCGCCGAGATGGGTGACGACGGCGCCGTCTGCGATCGACTGCGGCACGGGGATTGTGACGATTTCGCCCTTCTCGAACGACTGCTGGCCGTCGTTACCTGCCGCTGGCTCGACGCCAACGACACGGCATTTGGGCGACAATTCCGCAGCAGCCAAGGCTGCGCCGCCGAGCAAGCCACCGCCGCCGAGGCAGACATAGAGCGCATCGAGCTCGCCGACCTCCTGGATCAGCTCCAGTGTGGCGGTACCCTGGCCGGCAATCACATCGGCATGGTCGTAAGGCGGGATGAGGGTCGCGCCGCGCTCGGCGGCGACACGTCTTCCGATTTCCTCGCGGTTTTCGGTATAGCGGTCATAGAAGATGACATCTGCGCCGTAACCCTTGGTCGCCTCCACCTTCAGCGCCGGTGCGTCCTTCGGCATGATGATTGTTGCCGGTACCATGGTGATCTGTGCTGCATAGGCAAGTGCCTGCGCGTGGTTTCCGGACGAGTAGGCCACGACACCGCGGGCACGGAGTTTCTCGTCGATCGCCAGAATGGCGTTCATCGCACCGCGGAACTTGAAAGCTCCGCCGCGCTGAAGGTTTTCGGATTTGAAAAACACCTCGGCGCCGGTCATCGCATTGAAGGTGCGCGACGTCATCACCGGCGTCTTGTGTGCGATCCCGTCAATACGTTTAGCCGCGGCGGTGACATCGGCAAACGTCGGAATCTGGATCGTGTTATTCTGGGCCATGAAGCCTCTCTGCTACGTCGGGTTAAGCAAGACAAAGAAACGCAGTGCGTCAAACCGCGTCCTCGATCAGGTCAGGGCAGGAGATCCTTGACGCGATAATATGCGCCAACGACCGGCAGGAACCAGGGCTTTCCGGTGTGCATAGGTACGGCATCGAGTTCCATGCCGTCGAGGGGATTTGTTCCCTTTATGTCCAAGGCGATGTCAGCAAGTACATTGCCGATTAAGGTCGACATCTGCGCCCCATGTCCGGAATAACCCATCGCGTAGATGACGCCGTCAGCTTTGCCGGCCCGCGGAAAGCGGTCGGGCGTGCAGCCGACCAAACCACCCCAGCAATAGTCGATCTCGACGTTCTCCAACTGCGGGAACATGCTGAGCATCTGCCGACGTAGCAACTCGCCGGAGCTTTGATCCGTACGGTGGCTCGAAGCGGCGGAAAAGCGGGCACGTCCGCCGAACAGGAAGCGATTATCCGGCGTCAATCGGAAGTAGTTGGCGATGTTGAGCGAGTTGACGTAGGTGCGATTGCCCGCAAGCGTGTCAGCGACTTCCGTGCCGGTCAAAGGCCGCGTCGCGATGATGAATGAGGCGATCGGTATGATGCGTTGCTGAAAATATCCGAAGGCCGACGTCGTATAGGCATCAGTGGACAGAATGACCTGTCGCGCCGTAAGACTGCCCGTCGGCGTCGTCAGCTGCCAGCCATTGGCGACCTTCTGCCGCGAGATCACCAGATTGTTTTCCCAGATCGACGCACCATGCCGCTTGGCGGCCGCTGCCAGTCCGTTTGCATAGCGCCCCATATGGGCCATTGCTGTCTTCGGATAGAGAACCGCGCCGTGGAAGGCGTCAGACCCGAGTTCCGAGCGCAACTCGTCTTTGTCGAGCCAGCGGACTGACTGATCGACTTCACGGGCGATTTCCGCACCCATAGCGCGCAGCCGCGCAACATGGGATGGTTTGGACGCGAGCTTCAGCTTGCCGGAGCGCCGGAAACTGCAGTCTATCGCCTCCTCCTCGACGATCGCCTCGATCATGTCGATTGATCGATTATAGGCGTCCCACAGCGTACGCGTCCTTGCTTCACCCAAATGGGCGCTGGCCGCCCCGAAGCTTTCGGCAAGGCCGCTATTGAGGTGGCCGCCATTGCGCCCCGATGCCCCGTAGGCGATGTGCTGTGCCTCGATAAGGGCAACCTTTGCGCCGGACTTTGCTAGTTTTCGAGCGGCGTTCAGCCCGGTAAATCCGGCGCCGACCACCGCGACATCGAAATCCCCTGATACAGGCGCGGCGTTGGCGCCATCGAAGCGTTCAGAGGTGTCATGCCAATAGGAAGCGAGCTTCATTGAAATGGTCCAGTCTCAGACGTTACAGGCCAACCACCGAGGCAAGGCCGGAAATGTCCTGAATTTCGGTATATTCATAGAAGGGGTTGGCCGGCTCGTGGCGACGATTGACCCAGACCTTGTTCTTGATGCCGAGATCATGCGCGGACATCAGGTCATAGCGGAATGACGAGGAGCAGTGCAGAATGTCTTCCGGGCCACATCCGAGCATGTCCATCATGTACTCGAACGCGCGGAAGCGGGGCTTATAAGCCTGCGCCTGCTCGGCCGTGAAGACATGCGCAAACGGAGCGCCGAGCTTTGCGACATTCTTGTGGATCTGGTCGTTCGACGCGTTCGACAGGATGACGAGCGGAATTTCCGCTGCGACCTTTGCAAGGCCTGCCGGAACGTCGGGCCAAGGACCCCAGGTCGGAACCTTGTCATAGATCTGCTGGCCGTATTCCGGCCGATGGGCAAGGCCGTTCGCCTTGCAAGCGCGCTCAAACGCGTCGGCGACGACTTGCGAGTACGGCTTCCAGTCTCCTAGGATTTCGTCAAGGCGATAAGCCGCGAAGTTCTTGATGAGCTTGGCCATCTTCTCTTCGGAGAGCAACGTCCCATAGATATCGCGCGCGGCGCCCGCCATGTCGAAGTTGATGAGCGTGCCGTAGCAATCAAAGGTGATGAATTTGGGACGGAAGGTCATGGCTCTCTCCGGTTCGTCAGGTGGTTCCAGAATGCGTGTTTGCAAGCGGTAGAGCTTGCGGCCTTTTGTGTTCGGCGCGCAGGAAATTGCGTTTTCGGGCAGGCTCCACGGCATGGACTGCTGCCGGTCGCAAAAGAACAGGAAAAGCGAGCAAGGCGACGGCGATACATTGGTCTGAATTCAAGCCGCTCAGTTATGAGGCATGGACTTAAAGCCTGTCAGCAGATCACGGCAGACGGCCTTCGGCGGAGGGATACTATTGAACCGCCCCGAAGCTCGATGAAAATGACATTGCACAAGAACGCCTGCGCAGGCTCAGCGGCGGGCGCGCCACCAGGCGATCTTGTCCTGCAGGCCATAACCCTTGATGACCGCCGGCATGAACCACGGATTGCCCCGATAGAACGGCACAGCCGCGGGCGGCCGGAAGTCGAAAGCCGAGCGTGCCCTGTCGGCATGGCCCATGAGTTTGTGGGCGGCACGCGTACCGACCCACGGCGCCCAGACCACACCCGAACCGCAAAAGCCGGTCGCATACACTACGCCGTCCGTCTCGAAGATGCGGGGAATCATGTCGCGGTTCATGGCCACGTTGCCGAACCAGCTGTACGAAAGGCGAACCTTCTCCAGCTCCGGGAAAATTTCAATCAGACCGTTACGCAGGCGGAGCGTCGGGGCTGTCGGATCGCTTTTGCCGCGGGAGCTGTCTCGCCCACCAAGCAGAATGCGCCTGCCGTCGGGCGAAGGACGATAGTAGAAGCCCAGCTCCCGGTTCTCGCCCATCATCATCAGCTTGGGCATCAGCCGCGCCATCAATTCAGGCGGAAGCTCCTCGGTGACGATGATCCGGCTGCGGACGGGAACCAGACGGCGGCGCAGGAAGGGCGCGCCGCCATCGGTATATCCGTTGGTGCAGACCAGCACCTGCCGGGCCTGCACAGTCCCGGCCGATGTCGCGACACGGAACCCGGACACATCTTTCTCGATGGAAATCACGGGCGTTCCTGAGTGGACCGTCAGCCCGGAAGCCAAGGCCACCCGCAGGAGCTCGGCGTGCAACTTAGCCGGGTGCAAACCGCCAATGTCCATCCGAACCGTGCCGCCGCGGTAGAAGTCGGTGCCGATGTAGTTGCACTGCTCGGCATGCGGAACAGCGTAGGATTCGATCCCCAGCCTCTTCGCCAACGCCTCGGCGCCGCGGGCCATCTTCTCGTACTGGTCGTATCCGAGAGCACCCATGAACCGGCCGACCAGCTGGAAATCGCAGTCGATCCCTTCCGTCTCGATGAAGTCGTACAGGAACTCGCGGGCGATCTTGCCCTCGGCCTCGATCGCCATCGCCTTTGCCTCGCCGAAGCGCCTGGTGATCGTCGCATAGTTCGGTCGGATGCTTCCGCTGGTGATCCCGCCGTTGCGCGACGAAGCTCCTTCCCCGGGGTTCATCGCATCGAAGGCCGCAACTGACCGTCCTTCACGCGCCAGCACCAGCCCGGCGGACAGCCCGGCATAGCCAGCGCCGACGATTGCCACATCGAGCCGCTTTGCCAGCGGCTGCGACGGCAGCGGCCTGACAGGTGCGGCTTCCCACCAGTAGGGCGTGTTCTTGTCGGCGACTTTCTCCTCATGCACGTGCGCTACTTCCCGTTGCGTTTTTAGGATCTGCAGTGGGTCGCGTTTGCTGACGAGATCAGACACGGTCATCTCGCACGTCGAGCGCGTCGCGCAGTCCGTCACCGATAAAGTTGAAGCTGGTGACTGCGATGGTGATGGCGGCGCCCGGGATGATCGCCAGCCAGGGCGCGCTCGCCAGATACTGCTGGGCGCCCTCCAGCATGTTACCCCAGCTGGCCAGCGGCGGCTGAATGCCATAGCCCAGGAAGCTGATATAGGCTTCCAGAAGGATCGCGTGCGCAACTGTCAATGTGGCGGCCACAATGATCGGTCCCATGGCGTTGGGCAGGATCTCCCGGAACATGATGTGGGCGCCGCTCAATCCCAGCATGCGCCCAGCCAGGACGAACTCGCGCTCGCGCAGAGAGCGGACCTCGGCCTCGACAATTCGAGCCACTTCCATCCAACTGGTGACCGCGATGATGACGGTGACCATAGCCGGGCTCGGTTTCAGCGCCGCAGCAAGCGCCAGCAGCAGGAAGATCGACGGGAAGGACAGGAAGCCATCGACCG
>NZ_RZSX01000610.1:0-4020 GCF_004023105.1 Mesorhizobium sp. M5C.F.Ca.IN.020.32.2.1
CCTGCGTGCCGGTCTGCGACACGGCAAGCCCGCCGATGACGATCGCCACGCGCGCACCGCGTGAACCGGACCACGGCCGCGCATAGACATCGAACGGCCGCCTGCCGTCAGCGGCACGAACCGGCAATGGGCCGGTTTCGCCGGCCTCGACCAGCTCCCTGTCGGGAATATGCGCGATCCTCAGGTTTTGGCCGATCGTCGAAGGGTCGCGAATGACAATGGCCGCCCTGGGCGGACCATCGCCCGCTTCGGTCGGCAGGTGGATGATCTGCGGCCCGCCTGTCTTGGACCCGCTCGTGTTGGGTACCGCTTCCGCCTTCAATGTCGGCTCAGCGGCCGGCGCTGCGGATTCGACCACCGGTGTCGTCTTCGGCGTCGAAACGGCGACTTCTTGCGGCTTTCGAAACGGCCTTTCGCGCAGCGCAATCGCGCCGGAGACGCCGATCACGGCCAGCACCAGGAGCGTGGCCGCGACCACACCCGCGCTGATCCTGCGGGGCGCGCGCGGCGGCCGCACGGCCTGCCCGAGTGGGCGTTCGATGTCGTTGCCGATGTCAGCCAAGCCGCATCCCCAGCCGCGGTTCCCCCGAATCAAACTGCCGAGGCCTTGCGGCCCCGGCAGCATTACATCGCTTCGATCAGGCAGCCAGAGCTGTTGTCCGGCTGATCGACTTTTACTGGTTCGGCACAGCCCCTACTGGTTCAGCACGGCCCTACTGGTTCAAGACGGCCTTGTCCGGATTCGGCGGGAACGCCGGATCGGTCTTCTCGCCGCGCAGCAATTGCTGGGCAAAGATGAGCTGCAGGTCGTCCTTCGGCTCCGGCGGCACATAGGCTGCCGAGCCCGAACCGGTATCGCCCTCGTCGCTGCCCTTGATGTGGCCCTTGAGGTCCGACTCGCCGCGCGTCAAATCCCTGCCCTGCAGGTCCGGCGGCAACGGCTGGTCGACCTTGATGTCGGGCGTGATGCCCTTGCCCTGGATCGACTTGCCGGACGGCGTGTAATAGAGCGCCGTCGTCAGGCGCAGCGCGCCGTTCTCGCCGAGCGGGACGATGGTCTGCACCGAACCCTTGCCGAAGGACTGCGTGCCGACCACCGTGGCGCGGCGCAAATCCTGCAGCGCGCCGGCGACGATTTCGGACGCACTGGCCGAGCCGCCATTGACGAGCACGACCAGCGGCTTGCCGTCGATGTCGTCGCCCGGCCGCGCGTCGAAGCGGGTGACGTCCTTCGGATCGCGGCCGCGCGTCGAGACGATCTCGCCACGGGTGAGGAAGGCGTCGGACACGCTCACCGCCTGGTCGAGCAACCCGCCCGGATTGAGGCGCAGATCGAGCACGTAGCCCTTGAGCTTTTCGTCCGGCACCTGCTTCTTGATGGTGTCGATGGCGTTCTCGAGGTCGTCATGCGTCTTTTCGGTGAAGGAGGTGATCTTCATGTAGCCGATGTCGTTCTCGACCCGGAACTTGACCGCCTTGACCTTGATGATGTCGCGCACCACCGTCAGTTCGATCGGCTTGTCGGCGCCCTCGCGCAGGATAGTGAGCTTGATCGGCGTGTTGACCAGCCCGCGCATCTTCTCGACCGCGTCGTTGAGGCTCAGGCCGCGAACCTCCTCGCCGTCGATCTTGGCAATATAGTCGCCGGCAAGCACGCCCGCTTTGGCGGCCGGCGTATCGTCGATCGGCGTGATCACCTTGACCAGGTCGTTCTCCATGGTGACCTCGATGCCGAGGCCGCCGAACTCGCCCTTGGTCTGCACGCGCATGTCCTGCGCCTCTTCGGCGTTCATATACGAGGAGTGCGGGTCGAGTGAGGTAAGCATGCCGTTGATAGCATTTTCGACCAGCGACTTGTCGTCGGGCGGCGTCACGTACTGCGCCCGCACCCGCTCGAAGATGTCACCGAAGATCGCCAGTTGCTTATACGTCTCGGAGCCCGCAGCGTTCGCCGTCGAGCCGGGGGCGCCATAGACCAGGCTCATCGCGGATGCGCCCATCAGCGCACCGGCAAACAGAAGCGAAAGTTTCCGCATCATCTCACGTCCTTCCAGAGAAACGGTCCGCCCACCATGGGGTCGGATCGACGGGTTTTCCATCCTTGCGGAACTCAACATAGAGCTCCGGCGTGGCATTTCCATTCTTCGATGCCGAGGTGCTCGCCACCCGGGCCTCTCCCATCGCGCCGACCGGCTCTCCTGCGAGCACCGACTGGCCAGACGCGACGCTGATTCTGCTCATCCCCGCGAGAACGACATGATAGCCGTCACCCGCGTTCAGGATCAAGAGTTGACCATAGGAGCGAAAAGGTCCCGCATAAAGCACATTTCCGTCCGCTGGCGCGGTGACGATGGCTCCCGATTGTGTCGCAACCATGTCACCGAGCATCACTGCGCCGTTACCGTCGCTGGCCCCGAACCGCCGCTTGATCTTTCCGGTGACGGGCAGCGCGATCTGCCCCTGAAGCGCCGAAAACGGTGCAGCGGCGGTGAGCCGGTTGGCTTCCGGGACCGGCAGGGCCGCCAGTTCCGTCTGTGCCGGGGCCTTCTGTGCCGGGGCCTTCTGTGCCGGGGCCGTCTGTGCCGGAGCCTTGTCGGCGTCTGCGGCCTTCTGCTCGGCTGCCTTCGCCGCGTCCGCCGCTTTGCGGGCCTTGTCGGCCTCGAGCGAGGCGATCAGTTCCTTCAGGCTGCCGGCCTTGGCCGCCAGAGCTGCGGATCGCTGCTTTTCCGCCGCCAGTGCCGTTTGCGTCTCGGCCTCGAGCTTCTGCTTGGCTTCGAGCAGCATGCCGAGCCGCTTCTTTTCCGCCGTCTGTTCGCCGACTGCCGCCGTCAGCCGCGCCCGCTCCGCCTCGATCGAAGCGGTCACCCGCGACTGCTCCTTGAGGTCCGCCAGCAATATCTCGGTCTGCTGGCGCAGTTCCGGCACCACGGCGCCGAGCAGGATGGCGCTGCGCACCGACGACAGCGCGTCCTCCGGCTTGACCAGGATGGCCGGCGGCGGATTGAGCCCCATACGCTGCAGCGCGGCCAGCACCTCGGCCAGAACGTCGCGTCTAGCGGCCAGCGAGGCGCGGATTTTCTGCTCCTCGCCCTTCAACCCTTCCAGCTTGGCACCGATGTCCTCGATGTCCTGGCCGAGCTTCTGCTCGGTCATCGCCGACTGGATCAGCGCCGCGGTGATCGAGGCATGGTCCTTCTTGACCGTTGCCATGTCGGCGGCGAGCTTGGCCAACCGCTCCGACGACAGCGTGATCTCCTTCGACACCCGTTCGTATTCGGCACGGCTCTGGTCCGGATCAGGCGCCATATCGAGCCTGTTCTCAGCCCGCGCGGCACCAAGCGACAGCATAAGCAGCGCCGCTGCCAAGCCGCAGCGTGCGCGCCAAAAGCCCGTTCGCGATTTCCAATCTTCAGACATTGAAGCCCGACTCTATGCGTGGCTTCGTTAACGAACCATCAACCATGTTCGAGAGCCCTGCCGACCACAAACAGCCTCGTGACGCATTGAGGCGAAAATCCGGGCGGCTCACGCCAATCCACCGGTTTTGGGTTGGAACCTGCCCATGGATTTGCGGGCAAGGACTCACGAACGATGATAGGGATGACCCAAAAGAATAGTGACGGCCCGGTAAAGCTGCTCGCCCAACATGACCCGGACCAGTTGGTGCGGCCATGTCAGCGCGCCGAACGACACCATCAGATCGGCCTGATCGCGCAGCGACTGGTCGTGACCGTCGGCACCGCCGATGGCGATGACGAGTGCCTTGCGGCTGCCATCACGCAACAGGCCGATGCGCCCGGCGAAATCCTCGGAGGAAAAGTTTTTGCCGCGCTCATCGAGCAGCATCAGCGCGGTACCGGGCTGCAGCTGCGTCTGCAGCTTCTGGCCTTCTTCGCGGCGACGCTCGTTGGCGGTCTGGGCGCGGCCCTCCGGAATCTCGACAACCCCTGAGAATTCGAGCCCCACGGCCTGCCCGCTCTTGGCGAAGCGCTCGAAATACCTGTCGGCGAGCTGCTTCTC
>NZ_RZSX01000611.1:0-4016 GCF_004023105.1 Mesorhizobium sp. M5C.F.Ca.IN.020.32.2.1
AATTGAAATTCTGAAAGACCATGCCGAGCTTGGAGCGGATGCGCTCGATCTGCTTGCGGTCGGCGGGAACGGTGTGGCCGTGACTGTCGGCCTTCATCCGGATCTCCTCGCCATTGACGCGGATGATTCCGCTGGTCGGGTTCTCCAGGCAATTGATGCAGCGCAGCAGGGTCGACTTGCCCGAGCCGCTGCCACCGATGATGGCGATGACCTCGCCGTCGCGCGCCGACAGCGAAACACCCTTCAGCACATGCAGTTCGCCGAATCTTTTATGCAGGTTCTCGACATGGATGGCTTCGGCGGCGTCGTTCTGCGCCGTGTACTTCAGGGCGGGGGCCGTGCCTTGCGCTATCACCTTTGGGGTGCCTCACGAAGCGGCTGGACCCGTCGCTGCTGGAATTTTTTACCCATTACCATCACTGGACAGACTTCTCATTCTCAAGATGGACCGTTCCGCTTGCCTCCGTCAACCATGCTTTTTTGGACCATTGATCGCGGCTCGCTGAGTGGCTATTGGCTGAATGGGATGTTTCAGGAGCACTTGGTGGGTAAAGCATACGGGTCGCAGTCCATGGCCGGGCCCCTGCAGCGCGTGCTGATGCGGTCCGCCGCAAGCGCCATGCCTCGCGCCAAAGCATCGGAATGGCACTATGGTCCTGGCTTCGATCCGCAAAAGGCCGCCGCCCAGCATCAGGCGCTGACGACGCTGGTTCTGGCATCCGGCGCCGAGATCGAATGGCTGACCGACGCCGATGACGGGCTTGCCGATTCCGTCTTCACACACGATCCTTCACTGATGACCGACCACGGCGCCATCATTCTTGCCATGGGCAAGGCGCTGCGCCTGGCTGAGCCCGGCCTGCACGAGGCGGCCTACAACCGCATGGGCGTGCCTATCCTCGGCCGCATCGAGTATCCCGGCCAAGTCGAGGGCGGCGACTGCGTCTGGGTGGATTCTCGGACGCTGGCCGTCGGCCGCGGCGTGCGCACCAATCAGGATGGCATCCAGCAACTCGCCAACCTGCTAACACCCAAGGGTATCCAGGTCTATGGTTACGACCTGCCGCTCTGGCATGGCGAGGAGGCCTGCCTGCATCTGATGTCGGTGATCAGTCCGCTCGCCGACGATCTGGCGCTGGTCTATGCACCGCTTTTGCCGGCTGCCTTCTACCAGATGCTGCGGGCGCGCGGCATTCGCCTGGTCGAGGGCGACGCCGAGGAGTTCTTCGCCTCCAACGGTCTCAGCCTCAATGTGCTGCCGACCGCGCCGCGCGAGGTGATCGCCGTTGCCGGCTTCCCGAAGACGGCGGCGGCCATGGCGGCCGCCGGCTGCAGGGTTTCAACCTTCGAGGCGGACGCGCTGTGCATTGCCTGCGAGGGCGGACCGACTTGCCTCACACGTCCGGTGCTCAGACAATGATGACAGTCGGCGAAGCGCTCATCACTTTGCTCGAAGCCCATGACGTCGACACGGTCTTCGGCATTCCGGGTGTGCATACTGTCGAACTCTATCGCGGGCTGGCGCGCTCGAAAATCCGCCACGTCACCCCGCGTCATGAGCAGGGCGCCGGCTTCATGGCCGACGGTTATGCGCGCGCCAGCGGCAAGCCTGGCGTCGCCTTCGTCATCACCGGACCGGGACTAACCAACACCATAACCGCCATGGGCCAGGCCCGCGCCGATTCGGTTCCGATGCTGGTGATCTCCGGCGTCAACGCCACGCCGACGCTGGGCAAGGGCCTCGGCCATCTGCACGAACTCCCCGACCAGCGTGGCATGATGGAGAAGGTGGCGCTCTTCTCGCACCGTGTCACCGACGCCGACGAACTGCCGGGCGTGCTTGCCCGCGCCTTCGCCCTGTTTTCGTCATCGCGCGCCGGTCCGGTCCATATCGAGATCCCGACCGACATCATGGTCAAGCCGGCCGACGGCATCGCAGCTTTGCTGACCAATGTCGCGCCGCCCGAACCGGATGCGGCGGCGATAGCAGAGGCGGCAAGGCTTTGCGCGGCTGCCCGCCGCCCGCTGATCCTCGCCGGCGGCGGCGCTAAGAGAGCCGAAGCGCCACTGAAGCGTCTCGCCGAAAGGATGGGAGCGCCGGGTGTCCAGACGGCCAATGCCCGCGGCCTGCTGCATCGCCATCCGCTTGGCGTGCCGGCGAGCCCGAGTCTGAAGGCGGTGCGTGCGCTGATGGCCGAGGCCGATCTGGTCATTGCCGCCGGCACCGAATTCGGCCCGACCGACTATGATGGGTATAGCGACGGCGGCTTTGTCCTGCCGACCAATCTGATCCGCATCGACATCGGCGCCGACCAGCTTGCCCGCCGGCCGGCCCGGATTTCGATCCAGGCCGATTGCGGCGTAGCACTCGAGGCGCTGCTTGCCGAAATCGGCAAGGGCCAGCCGCCATCGGACGACGGTCCGGCTCGCGCCGCTGCAACGAGGCAAGCGGCTTTCGCCGAAATTAGCCCGAGCCTCCAGGCGCAAACACGAGCCGTCGAGGCGATCCGCGATGCGTTGCCAGGCTCGATTATTGTCGGCGATTCGACCCAGCCGGTCTATGCCGCCAACCTCTATTACGATCATGATCGACCGGGCAGTTGGTTCAACGCCGCCACCGGCTTCGGCGCGCTCGGCTACGGTCCGCCGGCGGCGATCGGTGCGGCCCTTGCCGTGCCTGATGCGCCGGTCGTTTGTCTCACCGGCGACGGTGGTTTCCAGTTCACGCTGCCGGAACTGGGCGCCGCGCTCGACGCCTCGGCGCCGGTGATCTTCGTCGTCTGGAACAATCGCGGCTATCGCGAAATCGAAACCTCGATGCTCGATGTCGGCGTCGAGCCGGTCGGCGTCTCGCCAGCGCCGCCTGATTTCTGCAAGCTGGCCGAGGCCTATGGCATTGCCGCCGAGCGGCTTGCCGGCATCGGTCATCTGGCGGACGCACTCCAGCGCGCGCGGGCGACCGGACTGCCGTATGTTATCGAGATCCCTGTCGATTGAGTGCTGTGGCAGCGTCTGCTTGGGGATGCGATCCTCGTCGGATGGCCGCCGGCTTGAGGCGCGTAAACGACACTGTGTCATCGAGATTTCGGTTGAGTGATCGGGCGAAAGGCGCGACCTTCGACGGCGGCGCGGCATATGAGTGACTGGAGCGGTCGAAGATGACGGATACACTGGACGGCAGGCATGTTGTGGTGACCGGCGGCACAGGAGCGCTCGGTGGCGCGGTTGTCGGCAAACTGCTGGAGCAGGGTGCGGTCTGCCATGTGCCCAATGCCCATGCTGCCGCGCCCGCGCATTTTCCCTTCCCGGCACATGAGCGCGTCAGGTTGGCGCACAATGTCGATCTCGCCGATCCCGCTAAGGTCGATGCGTTCTATACCAGCATTACCGATTTGTGGGCATCCATCCATCTGGCCGGAGGTTTCACCGCTGCGCCGGTCGAGAAGATCGAGCCCGCGTCCTTTGCCGAAATGATGGATACCAACGCCCGCACCACCTTCCTGTGCTGCCGCGCGGCGATCCGCTCGATGCTGGAATCTTCAGTGTCGGGGCGCATCGTCAATGTCACGGCGCGCGCCGGGCTCGACCTTCGGCGCGGTTCCGGCATGGTCGCCTACGGCGCCAGCAAGGCGGCGGTCGCGGCAATGACGGTGGCGATGGCGGAAGAACTCAAGGGCAAGGGAATCCTGGTCAACGCGGTCGCGCCCTCGACGCTCGACACGCCGGCCACCAGGGCAGACATGCCGGCCGCCGATTTCAGCAAATGGGTCAGCCTCGAAGCGGCCGCTGAGGCCATTGCCTATCTCGCTTCGCCGGCCAATCTGGCGATGAGCGGCACGCTGGTGCCGCTTTACGGCAGGGCCTGACACAACAGGTCGTCGACCAAAGAAAACCCCGCCGGATCGCTCCGGCGGGTTTTTCGTCACAGCCGCACCGAAATGCGGCAGCAACCAATCTTTAGCTACCCTGCTTCTTCAGCGCGGCACCCAGGATGTCGCCCAGCGAAGCGCCGGAAT
>NZ_RZSX01000612.1:0-4015 GCF_004023105.1 Mesorhizobium sp. M5C.F.Ca.IN.020.32.2.1
ATATCAGGTTGGTCAAGCCGGTTCGCATCGAGAACGGTGCCTCCTGGGCGGAGTTCAGGCCCTATGACGGCACGCGCTTCGAAATCGAGATCGATTTCGAAAGCCCTGCGATCGGCCGTCAGCTCTTCGCATCCGACATGAATGCCGATATTTTCCGCCGCGATATCGCGCGGGCCCGCACCTTTGGTTTCATGAAGGACGTCGAGCGGCTGTGGGCAGCCGGCTATGCGCTCGGCTCCTCGCTGGAAAACTCCCTGGTGATCGGCGACGACAACCGCGTGATCAACATGGGAGGCCTGCGCTATCCCAACGAGTTCGTGCGCCACAAGACGATGGACGCCATGGGCGATCTGGCGCTGGCCGGCGCCCGGTTCATTGGCTGCTTCCGCTCCTATCGCGGCGGCCACAGGCTGAATGCGGCAGCGCTGCGCCGCCTTTTGTCGGACCGTTCGGCGTTCGAGATCGTCGAGACGACACGCCGCGAGCGCGGTCGTACCGCCGAGATGAGCGCCGTCTATGCACCTGTCTACGCACCCTGGATGATCTGATTCTTAACGTTTTTCGGGTTTTATGGCCGCCGGCCTGTGTTGCATGAATGCACCATTGGCCGGCGAAATCACGCAAGTGTGCGGGCTGCGCCAGGCTGCCACAAAAATGTGCGATTGGCCGGAGATAGCGTTGCCGGGCACGGCGATTGTGGTTATGCCTGCTGCCGACGACTGAAATGACGCCGAAAGGGCGGAATCCAATCATGTTCTTCAAGCGAATTGGTCAATCGAAAGCGCCGCATCGGGCTGTTTTCCTGGCGCTTTCGGTGGTTGTTCCATCGCTGTTCCTGTCGGCCTGCATGTCGTCCGAGAAGGATATCGACCTTTCGACCTATGTCGAGCAGACCGAGCCGGCCGACGTTCTCTACAATCAGGGCCTCGCCAATCTGAATGCCGGGCGCCTGCAGGAGGCGAGCCGCAAATTCAGTGCGGTCGACCGCCAGCATCCCTATTCCGAATACGCCCGCAAATCGATGGTGATGGGCGCCTTTGCCGACTATCGCCAGGGCAACTATACCGAGGCGATCGGTTCGGCCAAGCGCTATCTCACGCTCTATCCGTCGACCGACGACGCGGCCTATGCCCAGTACATCATCGGGCTCAGCTACTACCGGCAAATCAGGGATGTCACCCAGGACCAGAAGGAAGCGCGTCAGACCGTGCAGACGATGCAGGATCTGGTGACGCGCTGGCCCGATTCCGAATATGTCGACGACGCCAAGGAAAAGATCCGCTTCGCCAACGACCAGCTCGCCGGCAAGGAGATGCAGATCGGCCGCTACTATCTCGAGCGCCGTGAATACATCGCCGCCGTCAAGCGGTTCCGGGTCGTGGTGGAGACCTATTCCAACACGCGCCATGTCGAGGAAGCGCTCGCGCGCCTTACCGAAACCTATTATGCGATGGGGCTGACATCGGAAGCGCAGACTGCCGCGGCTGTGCTCGGCACCAACTATCCCGACAGCGTGTGGTACAAGGATTCCTACAAGCTCCTGCAGACTGGTGGGCTCGAGCCGCGCGAGAATGCGGGCTCGTGGATCGCCAAGGCCGGGAAGCTGATCACCGGCGCCTGAGCGGCGCGTCACCATGCTTTCCAGACTGTCGATCCGCGATATCGTTCTGATCGAGAAGCTGGACATCGACTTCTCGTCCGGTCTTTCGGTGCTGACCGGCGAAACCGGCGCCGGAAAATCCATCCTGCTCGACGCGCTGTCGCTGGCGCTTGGCGCCCGCGGTGACGCCTCGCTGGTGCGGCATGGCGCGGCACAGGGCCATGTCATCGCCGTGTTCGACGTGCCGCGCAACCATCCTGCCCGCATGCTGCTTGCCGATAACGCTATCGAGGACGATGGCGACATCATTCTGCGCCGCGTGCAGACGGCGGATGGCCGTACTCGCGTCTTCGTCAACGACCAGCCTTCCAGCGTGACACTTATGCGCGACGTCGGTCACGCGCTGGTTGAGATCCACGGCCAGCATGACGAGCGTGCCCTGGTCGATCCCGGCGCCCATCGCGAATTGCTGGACAGCTTCGGCGGTCATCTCGGCCCTGTGCGAGCGACCGGCGAGGCATGGCGGCACTGGCGGGCGTGCGAGCAGGAATTTTCGCGACATCGCGCCAAGGTGGAAGCGGCGGCCCGCGAGGCCGACTATCTGCGCGCTGCGGTCGCCGAATTGACGAAGCTCGACCCCCAGCCCGGCGAGGAAGCCGACCTTGCCGAACTGCGTGCCTCGATGATGCGCGCGGAAAAGATCGCCTCGGAAATCCATGACGCGCAAGATGTGCTCTCGGGCCCGTCCTCGCCCTTGCCGCAACTCGCCAGCCTGTTGCGGCGACTGCAGCGCAAGGTGACCGAGGCACCCGGCCTGCTCGAAGACGTGGTCAAATCGCTTGATGAGGCGATGCTGTCGCTCGACGCGGCACAGTCGGGGGTGGAAGCGGCACTTCGCGCCACCGAATACGATCCGCGGCGGCTGGAACAGGCCGAGGAGCGGCTGTTTTCGCTGCGCGCCGCCTCACGCAAGCACAGTGTGGCGGTGGACGATCTGGCGCAATTGCGAGACACGATGGCCGCCGATCTCGCCGATCTCGACGCCGGCGAGCAGCGCCTGCACGGGCTGGAGAAGCAAGCTGCCGCCGCGCGCGAGACCTACGACATTTCGGCGGCACAGCTTTCGTCGCTTCGCCATGCGGCGGCGATCGGCTTGACCAAGGCGGTGATGGCCGAACTGCCGGCACTGAAGCTCGAACGGGCAGCCTTCATCGTCGAGATGGCAAGTGAGGCCGAGAGCCGCATGGAAGACGGCATCGATCAGGTCGAGTTCTGGGTGCGCACCAATCCCGGCACAAGACCGGGCCCGATGATGAAGGTCGCCTCCGGTGGCGAACTTTCTCGGTTCCTGCTGGCGCTGAAGGTGGCGCTGGCCGACCGCGGCTCGGCGCCGACCTTGGTCTTCGATGAAATCGACACCGGCGTTGGCGGCGCGGTGGCGGACGCCATCGGCCAAAGGCTGGCGCGGCTGTCGAAGCGCGTGCAGGTGCTTTCGGTTACGCACGCGCCGCAAGTGGCGGCACGCGCGGCGACGCATTTCCTGATCTCCAAATCGGGCGGGGCCGATCGTGTCGCCACCGGCATTGCCGAGATGGACCGGGCGGAGCGCCAGGAAGAGATCGCGCGGATGCTTGCCGGGGCGACCATCACCGATGAGGCGCGTGCGGCTGCCGAGCGTCTGCTGCGGGAGAACACCGCAGCATAGCAAGTTCATGCTCGGCGTTGTGGATCGAGTCAGGATGTGGCTCCATCCCGCTGTTCAGGAATGATTTTCTCGTCCCGGTCTCTCCCTCATGGGAGAATCCTGTTCTATTGTGTCGCGCCACCGGGAAGGGAGCAATGCATGGCCGAAAAACCAGTTGATTCGCTCAGCGAAAGCGAGGCCGCAAGCGAGCTAAAGCGGCTGGCGGCGGAGATCGCCGAGCACGACCGGCGCTACCACACCGAGGACGCACCTGTTATAACGGACGCGGAGTATGACGCGCTAACGCAGCGCAACCTCGCCATCGAACAGCGCTTCCCGGCTTTGGTGCTAGAGGATTCGCCATCGCGCCGAGTGGGCGCGCCACCGGCGGAAGGCTTTGCCAAGGTGCGCCATGCGGTGCCGATGCTCAGTCTTGCCAAGGCCTATACCGACCAGGATGTCGCCGACTTCATCGAACGCGGCCGGCGTTTCTTTAACCGCGACAAGGATCTGGACATTGCGTTCACGGCTGAGCCGAAGATCGACGGGCTATCGGCTTCGCTGCGTTATGAAGGCGGCGTGTTCGTGCAGGGAGCAACGCGCGGTGACGGCGCCGTCGGGGAGGACATTACCGCCAATCTCAGGACAATCGCCGACTTCCCCAAGCACCTGAAAGGCTCGGGCTGGCCTGATGTGATCGAGATACGGGGTGAGGTCTATATGACCTATGC
>NZ_RZSX01000613.1:0-4013 GCF_004023105.1 Mesorhizobium sp. M5C.F.Ca.IN.020.32.2.1
AATTTAGACTCTCGGCAGTCGCATATTCGGCGTCGGGCGCGGAAAAATACTGATAGCCCAGATCGACGGAAACATTCTTGGACACTTGATAGGCAAGGCCCGCATTAAGCGTATAGGCAAAGGAATACTGGGTCTTGTCGTCCTGCAGAACAAAATCGTCGGTAGGGTCATTGTTGTCGGTGAAATAGCTCGCCGAAAGCTTGCGATTGCTCTGGACGATTCCGATACCCGCGCCGAGATAGGGCGTGATCCCGACATAGGTGCCAAGATCGACGTAGCCATTGAGCATGCCCGAGAAGGCATAGTTCTTCAGAGACGCTGATGCCACGGTCGTTCCGTCATCATAGCCGACGCCGATCTTGTTGCCGGGCAGATAGCCGAAATTGAGATCGGCCCGCAGATAGTCGTTGAAATGGTAGCCGAAGCCGATGCTGGCAAAGATCGGATCTTCATTGTCGCTGAAGCTCGCCGGTGTGAAGGCGAAGTCCTCATCTTCGAAACTCTTTTCCGGCAAATAAGCGACATCGCCCCGCAGATACCATCCCGAACCGACTTCGACCGGCACATAATCCGGCGCCTGGTCGACATAGATCGGCGGATCGTAGTCGGCACCAAGCGCTTGAGACAGCGGCATCAGGGCGATTGCTGCAAGCGCCAGCGCTATGCGCGATTTGAATGTCATGATCCCTGGCTCCCGAAGGTGGCGCCATTCGCGATCGCGAGCGCCGTTTCAGAGCATTGTTAACCATAGTGGTTAAGTGGCGGTTAAGGATAACAGCACGTTAGCGATTTGATTTTGATGCGCTTTCCTGACTCAAACGAAAACCGCCCGGCTTTCGCCGGGCGGTCCGCAACCCTGCTCTCGAAGCGATTACTTGGTGTAGACCGGTTCGGGTTCGTAGGCGATCGGCTCCGGCTGGGCGCAGCCCGAGTTGCCGAACTGGTAGCGCAGGCCGCCGCGCACTTCGTGCACATTGATGCCTTTGTCATGGCCCGGACCGACGCCGCTGGCGAAGTCGAACATCTTACCGCCTTCGATATGGCTGTAGCGGTAGCCGACATCGAGCTTGACACGATCGGTCAGGCAGTAGGATGCGCCCGCCATGGCGGCATAGGCAAAACGCCAGCCTTTGCCGCCGCTATGCTCAAACGAACCGTCCTCAGTGACGTTATGCAGCGTATCCCACTTGACCCAGGCACCGCCGATGCCGGCGCCGACATACGGCGTAATGCCATGCCAGGTGCCGATATCGACATAGGCGTTGGCGAGAAGCAGCAGCGCCGTATAGGACGAGGTGTCGGTCGAAGTGCAGGGATCTCCATCAAGGCAGATGCCGCTGGTCGAGCCGCGGAAATCGGATTTGCTCATCCAGTCCGCGGTCAGGTCGGTGCGAAAATGCTGGTTGATCTGGTAACCGACGCCGGCGCCGGCCGAGAAGGCGCCCTCCAGCTTGCCGCTGTCAAAGCGGCCGGTGCCTGGAGCCGGCCCGTAGGTGATGTAGTCGCCGCCGCGGAACTTCGACCAGTGATAGTCGATGTCGCCGCGAATGTACCAGCCGCCATATTCGACCGGCTGCTCGTAGACGGGCGGCGGCGGGGCCGGCTCGACCACGGGCGGCTCGACGAAGTCGGCGGCGAACACTGGTCCGGCCACGCCCGCGAGCAGCGCGGCAAAGAGGGCCATTCTTGCTGTATTGAACATGCTTGTCACCCCTGAGAACCCTCGGCACAGCGAACGCGTCCGAATCTGATTGGCTTCAGCGTGGATAATGAATTGGAAAAGTTAAAGCGCGTTTAACCGTATCGCTTAACCATGTACCTCTAAATCTTTCGGAGTTTTCGCGGCATGTCTGCGGAGAATTTGCGTGCAAGCCAACGAAAAAAGCCCGCCGGAGGCGGGCTTTCAAACTGGCAAAAGCTTCAGGATCAGGCGGCGCTGCGCGTTTCCGAAATGACCTCGACGATATCGTTGACGACGGCCTCGACCAGTTGCTGATCGTCGCCTTCCGCCATGACGCGGATGAGCGGTTCCGTGCCGGATGGCCGGATGACCAGGCGCCCGGCCTTGCCCAGGCGGTGCCGTCCATCTTCGATCGCCGCCTTGACCAGGGCTTCCTCGAGCGGCTTGCCGCCGGCAATGTGGACGTTCTTCAGCAACTGCGGCACCGGCGCAAACTTCTTCGACAGTTCGCTGACCGGCCGGTTCTGCCGCTTGATGCAGGCGAGCACCTGGAGCGCCGAGACGAGGCCGTCGCCGGTGGTGGAAAAATCGGACAGCACGATGTGGCCCGACTGTTCGCCGCCGACATTCAGGCCGTGCGCACGCATGTGCTCGACGACATAGCGGTCGCCGACCTTGGTGCGGTGCAACTGCAGGTTCATGTCGCCGAGGAAGCGTTCGAGGCCGAGATTGGACATCACCGTCGAGACGATGCCACCGCCGGCCAGCCGTCCGCTCTGATGCCAGGACTCGGCGATCAGCGCCATGATCTGATCGCCATCGACGATCGCGCCGTTCTCGTCGACGATGACGACGCGGTCGGCATCGCCGTCGAGCGCGATGCCGATATCGGCGCGCACTTCGTGGACCTTCTTCTGCAGGCCGGCCGGATGGGTCGAGCCGCACTCCTTGTTGATGTTGAAGCCATTGGGCTCGACATTGATAGCGACGACCTCGGCGCCGAGTTCCCACAGCGCCTCGGGCGCCACCTTGTAGGCAGCGCCGTTGGCGCAATCGACGACGATGCGGAGGCCCGAAAGCGACATCGAGCGCGGCAGCGTGCGCTTGGCGAATTCGATGTAGCGGTCATGGACGCCGTCGACGCGCTTGGCGCGGCCGAGCCCGTCCGAATCGGCGAGCGCCAGGTCGATATCCTTGTCGAGCAGCCCCTCAATTCGCTCCTCGATCTCATCGGAGAGCTTGTAGCCATCTGGGCCGAACAGCTTGATACCGTTGTCGTAGTAGGGATTGTGCGAGGCCGAGATCATCACGCCGATGTCGGCGCGCAATGAGCGCACCAGCATCGCGACCGCGGGCGTCGGAATCGGGCCGAGCAGGAACACGTCCATGCCGGCGGCGCACAGACCCGACACCATCGCATTCTCGATCATGTAACCGGAAAGCCTGGTGTCTTTGCCGAGCACGACGCGGTGGCGATGGTTGCCGCGCTGGAACGAAAGGCCGGCGGCCATGCCGACCCTCATGGCGACCTCCGCCGTCATTGGAAACCTGTTGGCGCGCCCGCGAATGCCGTCCGTACCGAAATAACTTCCTGCCATGCTAGCCAGCTTCCCGATGGTTCTTTTCCGGCACGTCATGCCATAAATTGGCCCGAGCCCTATCATCACAATGCATGATTATAGGTCACCAATCCTTAGAAAATTGTTGTTTTGTGTGTTTTGTGTCACGCTCGTGCGTGGACTTTCAAGTTCCCTGCCTGGTTGCGGCAGCAGCGTCCAGGAACTTCAGACTGCATCTGGATTCTTTGTTGTCTCAGTCAGTAGGCACTGAACTCGCAATCCGCGGGTCGAGTGGCCCTGGATCGGGCATTCAGTTGCGCCGCAGCGGCGACACTCGATCCAACCCGCCATGTCAGGCAGTCCCTCACTGTGGGCCGCTCTATGCGCGCTTTCCGTGCAAAAGCGCTCGGGAAAATCTACCTGGCGGACAGGAGCTGGCTACGACTTTATCGAAATAATGCACTTTCCGACAGCTTTTACGCCATTTAGCCTCTGGCGCAACCAGCCGTTGAGTGCTACTGCTTACTTGGTACATATCGTGAACATCTGAGGGAGAAGACGCATGCTCATCCATCGACTTGCCACTTTGACGGGTCTCGCCGTCGTGACTTTATTCCTGACGGCGCCCGCCAATGCGCTGACCATGACTGAATGCAGCACCAAGTATAACGCGGCAAAGGACGCCGGAACACTTGGCGGGCAGAACTGGAACCAGTTCCGCAAGGCAGAATGCGGTACCGACACCGCCGACGCCACGCCAGCCGCGGCGGAAA
>NZ_RZSX01000614.1:0-4004 GCF_004023105.1 Mesorhizobium sp. M5C.F.Ca.IN.020.32.2.1
TTCGGGTGAAGGCGAGCAATGCCTTCATGTCCATCTTCACCAGCGGGCCGATGATGTCGTGAACATCGCCGCCGGAGCAGAAATTGCCGCCATTGGGCAGGAACACCACCGCATCGACGTCGTCGGCATAGACGAGGTCGCGAAAAGTATCGCGCAGCTCGGCATAGCTTTCGAAGGTCAGCGGGTTCTTGCGCTCCGGGCGGTCGAGCCGGATATTTGCGATCTTGCCTTCGACCTGCCAGAGGAAATGCTTTGGCTTGCGGCCGGCCATCTTTGTCATTCCCGTCCCTCCCAATTGCTGCGGAAGGAATTCAGCATGCCGGTCAGCCGGCGCGCCTCGTCCTCGCTCACGTCGCCCAGCAGCTCGCCGATCCAGCTTTCATGCGCGGCGGCAATCACAGCGAAAGCCTTCGAACCTTCCTCCGTCAACCGCACCATCGAGGTGCGGCGGTCGCCATTGCGCCGGGCGCGGGTAACCAGCCCTTCCGAAACCAGCCGGTCGACGATCCCGGTCACATTGCCGTTGGACACCAGCAGGAAGCGCGACAGGTCGCTCATCAACATGCCTTCCGGCGCGCGGTAGAGTGCCGCCATCACGTCGAAGCGCGGCAGCGTCGTGTTGAATTCCTGCCGCAGGCGCTCGCGCAGCTCGGCCTCGATGCTGCGCGAGGCGCGCAGCAGCCGCACCCACAGCCGCAGCCGATCCTTGCCGGATCCGGACGGCGCGGGCAGGGGACCGGCTACCATGTCTCGCCTCCCGAGATCGAAATCGTCTGTCCGGTGATCGGTTGGGCAGCATCGCCGCACAGCCACAGCACCGCGGCTGCAATCTCTTCCGGCTGGATGAAGCGGCCTTGCGGGTTGGTCGAGGCAAGGCTCGTCCGTGCTTCTTCGGCCGAGCGGCCGGTCTTTTCGACGATTCGCTGGATGGATTCCTCGAGCATGTCGGTTTCGGTGAAGCCCGGGCAGACGGCGTTGACCGTCACCCCGGATTTTGCCGTCTCTACCGCCAGCGCTCGCATTAAGCCGACGACGCCATGCTTGGCGGCAACGTAAGCGGCGACATACGGGTAGCCTTTTAGCCCGGCCGTCGAAGCAACGAAGATGATCCTGCCTATCTTCCGTGCGACCATGCCGGCCAGCGCCGGTTTCACTGTCAGGAACGCGCCGGTCAGGTTGACGTCGAGCGTGC
Organism: Mesorhizobium sp. M5C.F.Ca.IN.020.32.2.1; assembly: GCF_004023105.1. Classification (NCBI taxonomy): domain Bacteria; kingdom Pseudomonadati; phylum Pseudomonadota; class Alphaproteobacteria; order Hyphomicrobiales; family Phyllobacteriaceae; genus Mesorhizobium; species Mesorhizobium sp. M5C.F.Ca.IN.020.32.2.1. The sequence goes on from NZ_RZSX01000614.1 coordinate 1,193, forward strand.
GCTGCCAGTCCGCAAGCGAGGTCCGCGGTGCTGGCGCGCTGCCGGACATGCCGGCATTGGCGACGACGATATCGATCGGCCCGCGCGCCGCCTCGGCCTGGCTGTAGAGCGACGCCATCGCCGCCTCATTGGTGACGTCGGCGGCGATGCCGAAAATGCGGTCGTTTTCCCTGGCGACCTCGGCCAGCGCTGCCTCGCGCCGGCCGCAGATGGTGACATCGATGCCGGCATCGGCGAGCGCCAGCGCGATGGCGCGGCCGACGCCGGAGCCGCCGCCGGTGACCAGCGCATGCCGTCCCGCCATCGTTTCAACGACGCTCATACCTTCAGCCCCGCTGCCGCGTCGCGTTCGGCCAGCCGGTAGATCTGGTCGCGGCCAGGCAGATAGGGATCAGGCCATTTGACGCCGCGGTCGCCGAGCGTGACGGCCGCATGCAACGTCCAGTAGGGGTCGGCGAGATGCGGTCGTGCCATCGCGACCAGGTCGGCCCGGCCGGCCATCAGGATCGAATTGACATGGTCCGGTTCGTAGATGTTGCCGACCGCCATGGTCGCCATGCCGACCTCGTTGCGAATGCGGTCGGAAAACGGCGTCTGGAACATACGGCCATACACCGGCCTTGCCTCGGCGGAAGTCTGGCCGGCCGACACGTCGCAGATGTCGACGCCGGCCTCATGCAGCAGCCGCGCGATTTCGACCGCATCGGCCGGTGTCACGCCTTCGATGCCGACCCAGTCATTGGCCGAGATGCGTATTGAAACAGGCTTTTCATCAGGCCAGGCGGCGCGGACGGCATGGAAGATTTCCAAGGGATAGCGCATGCGGTTTTCGAGCGAGCCGCCATAGGCGTCCGTGCGCCGGTTGGTCAGCGGCGTGATGAAGGAGGACAGGAGATAGCCGTGCGCGGCGTGGATTTCGAGCATGTCGAAGCCGCAGCGTTCAGCCATCTCGGCCGAAGCGACGAATTGATCGCGCACCAAATCCATGTCGGCGCGGTCCATCGCCTTCGGCAGCTGATTCTCGGGCGACCATGCCACCGCCGACGCCGCCATGACAGGCCAGTTGCCTGATGTCAGTGGCACGTCGGTTCCTTGCCAGCCGAGCCGGGTCGAACCCTTGGCGCCGGAATGGCCGATCTGCGCGCAGATCTTCGCCTCGGTCTCGGTGTGGACGAAATCAACAAGCCGCTTCCAGGCGACTTCGTGCTCGGGCGCGTAAAAGCCGGTACAGCCAGGCGTGATGCGGCCTTCGGGGCTGACGCAAGTCATCTCGATGTAGAGCAGGCCGGCGCCACCCTTGGCCCGTTCGGCATAGTGGGCGAAGTGCCAGTCGGTCGGGCAGCCGTCGACGGCCTTGTACTGCGCCATCGGCGAGACGACGATGCGGTTCTGCAGCGCCATGTCGCGCAGCCGGAACGGTGCGAACATCGGCGCGCGACGAAGACTGTTGCCGCCGGCGCCGGCCTGGCGCTGGAACCATTCTTCGGCGCCGGCCAGCCACTCGGCATCGCGCAGCCGCAAATTCTCGTGGCTGATGCGCTGCGAGCGCGTCAGCAGCGAATAATTGAACTGCACCGGATCGAGGCCGAGATAGCGCTCGACCTCCTCGAACCATTCGAGCGAGTTGCGCGCCGCCGACTGCAGCTTCAGCACTTCGGTGCGGCGGGCGTCTTCATATTTGCGAAACGCCGCCTCGAGGCCGGGCTCGGAATCGACATAGTCGGCCAGCGCCACCGCGCTTTCCAGCGCCAGCTTGGTGCCGGAGCCGATCGAGAAATGCGCTGATGCCGCTGCGTCGCCCATCAGCGCCAAATTCTTGTAGGACCAGCGCTCGCACAGCACGCGCGGAAAATTGATCCAAGCCGAACCTCTGATGTGGTTGGCGTTGGTCATCAGCGAATGGCCAGCGAGATGCCTGGCGAAGATCTGTTCGCAGACGGCGATCGATTCCTGCTGCGACATCGTGCCGAAGCCGAAGCGCCCCCAGGTCTGCTCGCTGCATTCGACGATGAAGGTCGCGGTGTCCTTGTCGAACTGGTAGGCATGCGCCCACACCCAGCCATGCTCCGTCTTCTCGAAGATGAAGGTGAAGGCATCATCGAACTTCTGCTGGGTGCCAAGCCAGACGAACTTGCATTTGCGGGTGTCGATATCGGGCTTGAACACGTCGACGAATGCGCTCCGTGCCTTCGAATTCAAGCCGTCGGCGGCGACCACCAGATCGTGGCTCTCCATGTAGGGTTTGGGGTCGGCGATATCGGTCTCGAAGACCAGCTTCACGCCGAGCTCGCGGGCCCGCCGCTGCAGCAAGGTGAGCAGCCGCTTGCGGCCGATGCCGCAGAAGCCATGGCCGGTCGAGACCGTGCGCACCCCATCATGGATGACGGCGATGTCGTCCCAATAGGCGAAATGCTTCCTGATCCAGACGGCACTGACAGGATCGTTCCTGGTCAGATTGTCGAGCGTTTCGGCCGACAGTACGACGCCCCAGCCGAATGTGTCGTCGGCGCGGTTGCGCTCGAACACGGTCACTTCGTGCGCGGCGTCCCTGAGCTTCATCGAAATGGCAAAGTAGAGGCCGGCTGGTCCGCCGCCGAGAACCGCAACCTTCATCTGTGCGATCTCCTCTCGCTTCCTATCTTCAGTATCGCGCCTGACGTATATTATTTCAAGCTTGAAGTTTCATAATTGAAGCGATTCGTCTCAGGTGCCTTGGCGTGCTTGCGGTCAGCCCGCAAGCACGCGCCGGCCGGATCATTTTTCCGGGGTCTTCGGGCTCCACAGCACCGTCTCTGCGTCCTTTTCATAGGCC
>NZ_RZSX01000615.1:0-3999 GCF_004023105.1 Mesorhizobium sp. M5C.F.Ca.IN.020.32.2.1
GTGCAGGGCTGCTCGAACGTGTAGTCGATGGCACGCGTCGCGTCAGTGAACTGGCGCGCCTGATAGGGCGTCCAGCCGGCATTGGCGTCGCAGAAGATGACGGTGCCCTTCGGCACCGAAGCGGCGACCGCGGTGACGCGCTCGATATCGTCATGGACGTTGCCGCCGACCTTGACCTGCAGCCGGTGAAACCCGTCCTTGACGATGCGCTTGGCAAGTGCGGCCATCGCATCGACCGTGCCATGGGTAACGACCTTGTATAGTTCTGCCGTCTCGCTCTCGCGCCCGCCGAGCAGCGTCACCAGCGGTATGTCGGCGGCGCGTGCCGCGAGATCCGAGCATGCCATGTCGAGCGCCGACTTGATGTAGGGATGGCCCTTGAACACCGTGTCCATCAGCCTGCCGATACTGGCCAAGGCGCGGGGATCGTGGCCGAGCAGATGCGGTGCGATTTCGATGACGCCGGCGCGAGTGCCGGCCGCGAATGCCGGCGAGTAGAAATTGCCGAGCGGCGCCATCTCGCCCCACCCGGTCAGCCCGCTGTCGGCGGTGATGGCGACGATCACCGCGTCGAACGCGTCGGCGACACGACCCTTGGACATACGATAGGGCCCGTCCACGAAGGGCTGCACGACATGGTAGGCCTTGATAGTTTTGATCTGCAATTTCTCTGTCCGTTGTCTGTGATGTCCTGACGAAGCCGCAATTGGCGGCTTCTGTCGACTCAGCTGCCGTCCGGCCGGTTGCGCGTCGGGCCAGCGCGATCGGCCTTGGCGCCCTTGGAGTCGCGCTGTTCGAGGCTGCGCGCATAGGCGAGCAGTTCTTCGAAGTCGAGGCCGATATGCTCGCGGGCATGGCTTTGTGCGGCGCGCATGTCGGCGCCTTTCAGCAACCGCACATAGGTCTTGTGGATGTCTTCGTCAGGCACCGGCTCTTTGCGCGCCCGCTGATGCAGGGCGAAATACATCTGCAGCCGGCTGGTCAGTCGCTGCCAGGTCTCGAGCAGAACCGAATTGTCGGCCCATTCGTGGATCAGGCCGTGCAATTGCAGCGCCGTTTCGATCTGCCTTGTGGTGTCGCGGTCGCGCGTCGCCTGCTTCACCGCCTCGTGGCGCCGGTCCAGCTCATCGAAGAACCGCTGGTCGCGAAGCGGCCAGGTCAGTTCGATGGCGAACTCATCCAGAACCTTGTTGAGCGAATAGGCGTCGTCGATGTCCTTGGCGGTCACATCAATGACGAAGGTTCCCGCGTAAGGAATGCTGGTCAGGATGCCTTCCTGGACCAGCTCACGCATCGCTTCGCGCAGCGGTGCGCGGCTCACCCGCATCTGCTCGGCAATCCTGAGTTCGTTCAGTTTCTGCCCGGGTTCCAGCTGGCCGCTCAGGATTGCACGCCGAAGCAACGCCACGATCTCGGCGCGTCTTGTCGTGTTCGCGATCGGAGCAAAATCCAGCTTCCCCATTCCTCAACTCCACAAGGTGCCGGAAGCAGAGAAGCAGATTGTCGACAATTTAACAACAGGTATCTATGGATTTCGGGCAGATTTCGGTCCGGCTTTCCGATCCCTATTGCGCGTTCATGCTCGCGGCCAAGGCCGATCGCGCCGATGTCGCCGGCCTTGTCGAACTGCTCAGCAAAACGGCGCCCTCGGCATAGCCGGGGGCGCCGCTGGACCGGGCCTGATGGGGGGTATCAGGTGGTCGGTTTCTGTGGCAGCGGCGAGACAGGCATTCCCGGGCCGATCTTCTGCAGATTGCCAGTTATCACCTGGTCGCCTTCCGATACGCCGCTCGAGATGGCCACCAGATCGCCATTGGTCGGCCCGAGCGAAACGATGCGCTGGTCGACAGTGTTGTCCTTGCCGACGACATAGAGGTATTTGCCGAGCTGGCTCGATCCCAACGCCGTCTGCGGCACCATCAGTGCATCGGGCTGCTGCTTGATGTGCAGCCTGACGCGAACATATTGGCCCGGCAGCAGTGTGAACTTGGCATTGCCGATCGTCGCCCGTGCGGTGATGGTGCCGGTCGAACGATCGATCGTGTTATCGATGAAGGTGAGCTGACCTCTCTGGCGCGGCTCCGTATCGCCGGGAAGCAGGACGTCGACTTCGACGGGCCCCGCCGCGCGGGCTTCCTCGATCTGCACCAGATCCGTTTCACTCGGATTGAAGGTGACATAGATCGGGTCGAGCTGCACCAGCGTGTTGAGCACAGTGCCGGCGACGCTGACCAGCGTTCCGACCGAGGCCTGGTTGCGGCCGACGCGCCCGGCGAACGGCGCCTTGATTTCGGAATAGCTCAGATTGAGCTCGGCGGTCCGCACAGCCGCCTGGTTCACGGCGAGCGAGGCCTGGGCCTCGCGCAAGCTGCTGGTGCGCTGGTCGAACGCATCCTTGGCGATGTATCCGCTCTTGGCGAGCTCGGTGCCGCGACCAAGGTTGGAACGCGCATAGTCGAGCGTTGCTTCGTCGCGCTGGACCTGAGCCTTCGCCTGGTCGAGGGCGGCCTGGAAATCCTCTGGAGCGATCTTGTAGAGAAGGTCGCCCTTCTTGACATCGCTGCCGTCGGGCGCGACCTGCTCCTGCAGATAACCCGGCACGCGCGCTTGCAGCGTGATGCTGCGGATCGGCTCTGTGCGGGCGGCATAGTCGAGATAGATCGGGATCGTCTTCTTGACGACGCTCACCACCGGCACCGGCATGACAAACGCCGCGGGTTCGGGCGTTGCCGCTCCTGCCGTACCGGCGTTGAGCCCGAAATTGCCCATGTCGAGCAAGTGAACGCTGGCCACCGAGATCGCCCCAACGGCAACCGCCGCTCCCAATGCAATTTTCCATTTACGCATGATCAATTCTCCAATCCTATTCGGCCGCTTCGGCCAATCGCTCGAAAGCGGGTTCGGCAGTGGGTTCAGTCAGTTCGGCAACGGGTTCGCTCTTGCTGCCGCGCTCGCGCAGCTGCTCGATCACCGCATAGAAGACCGGCACGAACACCAGCGACAGGATCGTCGCTGCGACCATGCCGCCAAAGACGGTGGTGCCGATCGACTGGCGGCTCGCTGCACCAGCACCTGTGGAGAACATCAGCGGCAGCACGCCGAGGATGAACGCGAAGGCGGTCATCAGGATGGGCCGCAGCCGCAGGCGCGCCGCTTCCATTGCGGCGTCGACGATGCCGAGGCCTTCCTCGCGCCGGCGCCGGGCAAACTCCACGATCAGAATGGCGTTCTTCGCCGCCAGCCCGATCAGCATGACGAAGCCGATCTGCGAATAGACGTCGATCTGCATGCCGCGCATCAACAAGGCGACAAAGGCACCGAACAGGGCAAGCGGCACCGCGAGCAGAACCATGAAGGGCATGGCCCAGCTCTCGTATTGGGCGGCGAGGATCAGGAAGACGAAGACCATGGCGAGACCGAAGACAATCGAGGCGATCGATCCGGCCTTGAGCTCCTGATAGGTGATGCCAGTCCATTCGTAGCCGAAATCCTTCGGCAGTGCCGTGGCAGCGGCCCGTTCCATCGCGGCGACCGCCTGGCCCGAGGAGAAGCCGGGTGCGGCACCGCCGTTGATCAGGGCCGACGCATTGTTGTTGTAATGCGGGACGGTTTCCGGGCCTACGATAGGCACCAGCTTGCCGAGCGTGCTCAACGGCACCATGCCGCCGGAGGCATTGCGCACATAGAGCCGCGAAATGTCGGCCGCACCTGCACGCGCATCCTTGTCGGCCTGGATCGTCACCCGGAAGGTGCGGCCAAACAGGTTGAAGTCGTTCACATAGAGCGAGCCGAGGTAGATCTGCAGCGTGTTGAACACGTCAGGCAGGCTGAGGCCGAGCAGTTTCGCCTTGTTGCGGTCGAGGTCGTAGTTGAACTGCGGCGTCGAGGTCGAGAACGACGAGAACAATTGCTGCGGGTTGAGCTCGGGCTGTTTGCGCGCTTCGGCCAGCACGGCTTGCGTCACGTCGTTGAGCGCAGCGCTGCCGCGACCGGTCAGAT
>NZ_RZSX01000616.1:0-3988 GCF_004023105.1 Mesorhizobium sp. M5C.F.Ca.IN.020.32.2.1
ACTGGGTGCCGGAAACGGGTGAGGGCCGAAACATCGAGCTGCAGCCCGGATCATATTGGACCCAGAAGGCAGACCAGATGCATGCCGATGCCTGTATGTCGGAAAAGCAGTGCGTGATCCTTCTTATCAACACCGAACCTTATTCCATTCTTTTCAAGAGCCGATAGCTGGACATCAACATGGAGCGTGACCTGGAAGGACACAGGGTGGTTGTCGTCGGCGCGAGCTCGGGAATCGGGCATGCCGTGGCTTGGGAGGTGGCGGCCCGCGGCGCGGAGGTCGTTATGATGTCCCGCTCCATGGACAAGCTCCAACGCGCATCAGAAGGCATGCCGGGACATGTGCGGCTTCATGCAGCCGATATGCGCGATGCGGTTGGCGTCGCCAATGCCCTTGCCGATTACGACACAATTGACCATCTGGTCCTCACTGCAGTCGCCGACGAACTGGCGCGGGCAAAGCCGCTCGCCGATCTGACGGATGAGGATGTCGAACGCAGCTCGACAAGATGCGAGGTTACTTCACAGTCGTGCAGGCTGCATCGCATCGCCTTTCGCCCACTGGCTCGATCGTGATGATGTGCGGCGCGGCGGCGGTCCGCCCTCCCGCTATGGGGTTCTCCCTTCTTGCCGCTGAAGGTGCTTCCATTCCGGGTTTCGGCAAGGCGCTTGCCAGGGAGCTTTCACCCGTTCGCGTGACCGTGGTCATGGCAGGGCTGGTGGATACGCCTATAAACAGCGCACGCCGTGAGCAAAGTGCGAAGTGGGCTGAAACCTCGCTGCCCGCTCGCCGCTTTGGACAGCCGGAAGATTTGGCGGATGCGATTATCTTCGCAATGCGCAATCCATATACGACAGGTGGAATTCTGGTTGTGGATGGAGGCCTGCTGATTGCCTGACAAAGACAGAGCTTGCCTTCGTCTGGGCGCGTTCCGTCATTCCAATAGTTCGGGGAACCCGCCGCGGCTCACGCCGCCAGCAGCGACTTCAGCTTGATCGTTTGCGAGCCGAGCGCCTCAGGCGCCGGCTTTGCCCTCTTGGCGATCAGCATCTCGGCCAGCCTTATGTCGCGGCCGACCGAATTGCCGGGGCCGATGCCGCTCGCCGCGACCAGCCTGCCGTCCTCGGCGAGGTGGAACAGGATGAAGGCGCCATCGTCGAGGTCGCGGCGCACAACCTTGCTGCCCTGGTCCGGCAGGCCTGATACCTGCAAGGTCAGGCCGTATTGATCCGACCAGAACCATGGCACCGCCGCGTGGCTTTCACCGGCGCCAAGCATGTTCCTGGCCGCAAGCGCGCCATGCTCCTGCGCGTTCCGCCAGGCTTCCAGCCGCACGCGCCGGCCGCCATAGACGGCAAGCGGAAACGAGCAGCAATCGCCGGCGGCGAAGATGTCCGGATCGCTGGTGCGAAGCTCGGCATCGACAGCTATGCCGTTGTCGATCGTCAGCCCCGCTTCCGCGGCAAGTCCGGTCACCGGCACGGCGCCGATGCCGATCACTGCCAGGTCGGCGACGATGTCCTTTCCGCCCGCAAGCGCAATGCGCACCCCGGCGCCGTCGTCGGCGATCGCCGAGATGCCGTCGCCGCACAGGATTTTGACGCCTTCGGCTTCATGCGCCTCGTGGATGATTTTGGCGATCTCGGCCGGCACGCCGCGCATCAGGATCCGCGGCTGCGCCTCGATGACGGTGGCCGTGGCCCCCAGCCTGCGTGCCGCGGCGGCGAGCTCAAGACCGATGAAGCCGCCGCCGACGATGGCGATTCGGTTTCCGGCGCTGAGATGCGCGCGAATGGCCAGCGCGTCATTAAAGGTCCGGAGGTAGACGCAGCGCGCGCCAAGCCCCGGCATCGGCAGCTTACGCGGAGTTGAGCCGGTCGCCAGCAAGAGTTTGTCGTAAGGCAGGACCGAACCGTCCGACAGGTGCACGACGTGCGCCGCGCAGTCGATCGCCATCGCCTGAACCGAATGGATATGCCGGATCGACCTCTCGGACAGTATTTCATCGCTGGCGATCGCCTTGATCTCGGGCGCATCACTAGCCATCGCTTCTTTCGACAGCGGCGGCCGCTCATAGGGCAGATGCGGCTCGTCACCGATCAGCGTCACCGGCCCGTCATAGCCGAGATCGCGCAACGCCAAGGCAGCCCGCCCGCCGCATTCGCCGGCACCGATGATGACCATCCCGTTCGTCATCACCGTCACCCTATCTGCACCAGGACTTTGCCGGCGTCGAGCTTGACCGGATAAGTCCTGAGATTGACGCAGACCGGCGCGCCCCTGGCCGCACCGGTCTTGTAGCTGAAGCGGCCATTGTGCTTCGGGCATTCAATGATGTCGTCCATCACCAGCCCGTCAGCCAGATGCACCTTCTCATGCGTGCACAAACCGTCCGTCGCGAAATATTCGTCGTCGGGGCTGCGATAGATGGCGAAGGTGCGTCCGCCATGGTCGAACCGCATCACGTCCTCTTCGTCGATGTCTTCGGCGTCACAGGCCTCGACCCAGTCGCTCATCAGTCCTCCCGGCAGAATTTTGCTTGGTCAGCTTGCCCGGCATGTTGCTTGGCATGGGCGCATATCATTCCGCTGCTGCCGCGACAGCATCGTTGTCGTTGTGAAATTCCTCGCGATAGGGCTTCGCGGTCGGCGGCAGTTCGCGCTTGAGGAAATAGTCTTCATTGCGCAGCTGGCGCAGGAAGGCAGGCACCATCTCGCGATAGCCGGCCAGGATCGACTGCGTCGGTGCTGGCAGGTCGTGCTTGATCATCTCGTGCAGCCTGGGCAGCGCGTGGTAGGGTACCATCGGGAACATATGGTGCTCGACATGGTAGTTCATGTTCCAGTAGATGAAGCGGCTGATCGGGTTCATGTAGACGGTGCGGCTGTTGAGGCGATGGTCGACTACATTTTCGGCGAGGCCGCCATGCTGCAGCAGGCCGGTCATGACATGATGCCAGGCGCCGTAAAGCCGGGGCAGACCGACCAGCATCAAGGGCAGGAACGACCCGCTATAAATTGCCAGCACGATGGTCGCGGCATAGATCGCGGTCCAGATGCGGGCAATGCGGATCGCCTTTGGCTGCTCCTGCTCGGGAATGAAGGTCTTTTCCGCCGGGCTGATGATGCCGGCCGCATTGCGCACCATGTCGCTCATGGCATGCCAGGCATCGACAATGCCGAAGAAATTGAGCACGACGCGCAACAGGTCCGGTGGGCGCATCACCGCGATTTCTGGATCGCGGCCGACGATGATCGTATCGGTGTGATGCCGGGTATGGCTCCAGCGCCAGGTCACCGGATTGCGCATGATCATGAAGCAGGCGAGCTGATAGATCACGTCGTTCATCCACTGCGTCCTGAACGCGGTGCCGTGACCGCATTCGTGCCAGCGGGAATCGGTGGAAGAGCCGTAAACGACGCCATAGACGAAGAAGAACGGCACGCACCACCAGGTGCCCCAGAACCAGGCGCCGCCTGCGCCGCTAAGGATCAGGACGGCGAGCCAGATGATGGTGTCGCGGATCGCCGGGCCGTCGGAGCGCTGCATTAGCTCCTTCATCTGCTTGCGCGGGATATCGGTATGATACCATTCGGCCGCCGCCAGCCCGGTCTCGACGGCGAGCTTGGCGTCGCGGCCGATCAGGCTGTAGTCGCGCCGGGACGGTGCTGCGTCCAACATTGCGTCCATGAGAGTGCCTCCACCAGCGTCCTGCAACCCGCCCGGTCAATGACCAGGCCGTGGTTGCAGGCCTCGAAGCCTAGAAGTAACGCCAAGCCATGATGGGCTCAATATCACAAAGATGGTTTCTATCATTTTCCATCAGAATGATGTAAACCAATTTGGCAAGCGGAGAGATAGCCATGGCAAAACGGCCGACCATCACCGATCTGGCGCGCACCTCCGGCGTCAGCGTCGCCACCGTCGACCGGGTGCTGAACAACCGCCTGCCGGTGCGCGAGGAAACCGCGCGCCGCGTCTATGAGGC
>NZ_RZSX01000617.1:0-3976 GCF_004023105.1 Mesorhizobium sp. M5C.F.Ca.IN.020.32.2.1
CGGCTCGTTGACGTCGATCTTCTGGAAGCGCCGCACCAAAGCGCGGTCCTTCTCGAAAAACTGGCGGAACTCCTTGTAGGTGGTCGAGCCGATGCAGCGGATCGTTCCGGACGACAGCGCCGGCTTCAACAGGTTCGACGCATCCATGGCGCCGCCCGACGTCGCCCCTGCCCCGATCACGGTGTGGATCTCGTCGATGAACAGAACCGCGCCCGGATAGTCCTCAAGTTCCTTGACGACCTGCTTCAGCCGCTCCTCGAAATCGCCGCGATAGCGGGTGCCGGCCAGCAATGTTCCCATGTCGAGCGCAAAGATGGTGGCGTTGTGCAGCACTTCCGGCACGTCACCCTCGACGATGCGCTTGGCAAGGCCCTCGGCGATCGCCGTCTTGCCGACGCCGGGGTCGCCGACATAGAGCGGATTGTTCTTGGAGCGGCGGCACAGCACCTGGATGGTGCGGTTGATCTCGGACCCGCGGCCGATCAGCGGATCGATTTTGCCGGCCTTGGCCTTGTTGTTCAGATTGATGCAATAGGCGGTGAGCGCGTCCTGCTGCTGCTTTTTCTTGCCGCCGTCCTCTTGCGGCTCGGCGCCGCTCTGGCCGCCCTGCTCGTCGTCGGCGCCGCGCGGCGACCGCGTCTCGGATGCGCCGGGACGCTTGGCGATGCCATGCGAAATGTAGTTGACCGCGTCGTAGCGGGTCATCTGCTGTTCCTGCAGGAAATAGGCGGCATGGCTCTCACGCTCGGCGAAGATCGCAACGAGCACGTTGGCGCCGGAGACTTCCTCGCGGCCGGACGACTGCACATGGATCACCGCGCGCTGGATGACGCGCTGGAAACCGGCCGTCGGCTTGGAATCCTCGTCGTAGCCGGTGACGAGATTGTCGAGCTCGGTGTCGATATAGGTGAGAACCGTGTGCTTCAACTCGTCGAGATCGACGTTGCAGGCGCGCATGACCGCGGCCGCCTCGGTGTCGTCGATGAGAGCGAGCAGCAAATGTTCAAGGGTTGCGTATTCGTGGTGCCGCTCATTGGCGAGCGTCAGCGCCTGGTGAAGCGCCTTTTCCAGGCCTTGGGAGAAAGCCGGCATGTTACCTCACTTCTTCTCCATCACGCATTGCAGCGGATGCTGATTCTGTCGGGCGAAATCCATGACCTGAGACACTTTGGTCTCGGCCACCTCGAATGTATAGACCCCGCACTCGCCCACTCCATGATTGTGAACATGTAGCATGATGCGTGTGGCGGCTTCACGGTCCTTCTGGAAAAAACGCTCCAGTACGTGAACCACGAATTCCATGGGCGTATAGTCGTCGTTGAGAATGAGGACCCGATAAAGGCTAGGCTTCTTGGTCTTGGTTTTGGTGCGCGTGATGACAGCCGTGCCGCGACCGGCCTCATTGCCGTCGTTGCCGTTTTGCATCCGCACCACATCTCTCATGGCAGTCAAACCAATCGTCACGTAGCCTTGCCTTTTCGAATCCCCATATGAGTTCGACATGTAGGTCTTCGATGAACGATTTTAAGCCCTTCTGTTTAGCTGACAATATGGCTAGGTGGCCAAACTTGGCCGATTTTCGAAATCGTGAAGGCGGCAGAGCCCCCTGATTTCAAGTTGCCATGAAAAAACCCGGCCGCGCGTTCGCGACCGGGTCTGTCTTGCAGGCCCGAGGGCCATCTTCACATTATAGCGAGATTACTTCGCTTTTGCGACGATAGATTCGAACGGCTTATAGGCTTCTTTGGCGAGTTCGGCATAGAGATCGCCTATCTTGGTCGCTTCGGCGACGAAGGCTTCGTACGACTGCTTGGCAAAATCGGACTGGATCTCGATCGCCTTCTCCAGCGACTTGGCCGACAACAGTTTCTCGGCTGCTGCGCTGCCGGCCTCGAAGCTTTTCTTGGTGTACTCGCCCGCCTCGGTGGCGATGGCCTGCGCACCCTTGGAAAGGGATGCGAAGCTCTTCAAGCCGGTGTCGGCAAACTCCTTGCCGTATTTGCTGAAATCTTCATAGGTCTGGGTCATTTCACGCTCCCTTGACAGTTGCCGTTGAACGGTGGACGCGCCCTGTCCGGGGGCCGCGTTGTGCAATGCAAGTTATATATTGTGCACTGCACAAAAAGTCAATGTTTCGCCGAGCGCGGTTCCGGGCGACCGGCCCGGCGTGCAGGCCCAGCCACCGGCAATCGCTAAAATTCAAATAAAGAGAAGCTCAAGCTCGAAGAAAATGGTGAACACGATGGTTACCATAAACGGATTGGTAACGCTGACCGCGATAGCTTGGCTCGAAGTGAGGCAGGACCTTTGCCGCCTCCAGCAACAAAAAATTCAAAGGAACTATCGGTGCGTCAGGCGTTGTCGGGCATTCTCTCCAAATCCGCGTCCTCTTTGAAAACGATCATGATCCTCGCTTTGACGATGACATTCGTCGTTGCCGACGCTGCTTCATCCATGGCAGCGAGGTCGGCGGCCATCGTCATCGATGCCAAAACCGGCAAGGTGCTATATTCTTCGAATGCCGATGGTCGGCGCTATCCGGCCTCGCTCACCAAGATGATGACGCTTTACCTGGCCTTCGAGGCCATGGCGAACGGCAAGATCAGCAAGAACTCCCGGGTCGTCTTTTCGGCCAATGCTGCTGCCGAACCGCCGACGAAACTCGGCGTCAGACGGGGCGGCGCGATCACGGTCGAGACCGCGATCCTGTCGATGGTGACCAAGTCGGCAAACGACTCGGCGACGGCGCTCGGCGAGCTTCTCGGCGGCAATGAAGCCAATTTCGCCCATATGATGACAGCCAAGGCGCGGGCGCTGGGCATGAAGGGGACCGTTTTCCGCAACGCCCACGGCTTGCCAAACCCCGGTCAGTTCACGACCGCGCGCGACATGGCGGTGCTCGGCATCGCGCTGCGGGAGCATTTTCCCCAGTATTACGGCTATTTCTCGCAGCGTTCCTTTCTCTACGGCCGGGGGCGCATCAACGGCCATAACCGCCTGCTTGGGCGCATCAAGGGCGTCGACGGCATCAAGACCGGTTACACCCGCGCCTCCGGCTACAATCTCGTTTCCTCGGTCGACGACGGCGATCGCCGCATCGTGGCGGTGGTGATAGGCGGGAAATCCGGCGGCAGCCGCGACAACCAGATGGCCGCATTGATCAAAACCTACATGCCGAAGGCGTCGTCGCGCGGCAGCGGCATGCTGGTCGCCAAGGCCGGCGGCGGCAACCCGATCAGCGCCCTGGCAAAAGTGTTCCTGCCCAAGCGCGACGCGCCGACGCCGGACAGCCGGCCGGACGACGATGCCCCGGACGATGATGCCATTGCCTCGCTAGTTGAGGAAACCGACCCCGCCGTTGAAGAAGCCACCCCCGTCGTCCAGACCAGGCCCGTCTCTCAGACCAAGAAGGTCGACACAGTGGCCGCGGCCACGGCGGACGATATCGCGACGGCAAGGGTCGCAGCAGCCTACGCCGAACCGGCGGCGGTCGATCCCGTCAACACGGCATCGGTGCCGTCCGGCTGGGCAGTCCAGGTCGCCTCTTCGCCAAAACAATCCGAAGCCCAGGCTCTCCTGGACGAGACGAGCAAGCAGGCGCCTTCGATCCTCGCCGATGCCACAGGTTTCACCGTCGCCTTCGAAAAGGACGGCGTCACCTATTACCGCGCCCGGTTCGGCTTTGGTTCGAAGACTGCTGCCTGGAAAGCCTGCAACGCCCTGAAGAAAAAGAAAATCGAGTGCTACGCCGTCCAGCAGTAGACGGCGTCGAAAACATCTCCCGGAAAAATTCTGCGTCGAAGGAGACTAGTTGTGATTGGAGAGCAAGACGTCCTTGGCTTCATTGATCCGCGCCGCCAGAAAAGACGTGCCGCCGATATCGGGGTGCAGGCGCTGCATCAGGCGGCGGTGCGCCTTGCGGACATCCGCCGCCTGATGCAGCGCCTGCACCCCGATATCGGCGGCACGTCTTTTC
>NZ_RZSX01000618.1:0-3971 GCF_004023105.1 Mesorhizobium sp. M5C.F.Ca.IN.020.32.2.1
TGGTGGAGCAGGCGATCGAGAAGTGCGGTTGCTACGGCGGGGTCTCGGAAGACCTCGCCCCATTCGGCGAAGCCGCGGTTGGAGGTGATGATCATGGCGCCCTTCTCGTAGCGGGCATGGACGAGCTGGAAGATCAGGTAGCCGCCGCCGGGCCGACTGGTGATCCACGATCGAGCCGGCGAGCCCGTGTCGATGCCGGCTCAATACTCCCCGGAAGTGCCGTTTGAATTCTCCCCAGTTTAGCGCCGCGCGGGCGAGCCCCTTGCCGGTCAGTTCGCGGTGCATGGTCTTGATGATGTCGCCGCGTTCGCCGATACGACGCAGCGTGGCTTCGAGGTCGTCGTCGAGGCGTCAGCGGCGACCCGCGCGGATCTCCGCGGCCAGACAGACCCATGCGCTCGAGCTTGCGCAGCGGCCCTGATGCAGCGTCTGGCGAAACGCCTGGCGGCCGTCAGTCGAAACAATCCCGTGATCATCGCGCAGCAGCTGCCGATCTATGCTGGTGAAGCGTTCCTGCTTCCATTTCCCGGCACAGGCGATGCTCGATCTCGTGGTCGGTGCGTGGACCGAGTCGAGGCTGACCAGCTCGGCGGCCCGCCCACGGATCCCAGACGAGATATATTCGCGTGCGTGACGACATTCTCGTCGCGGTCGTCCTTGCCACGGACAATGACGTGGCTGTGCGGATGCCCGGTGTTGAAATGATCAGCCGCGACCCAGTCGATCTTGGTGCCGAAGTCTTCTTGCATCTGCGCCATGAGACGTCGGGTCAGCTGCATGAGGTCATCGTACTCGATGCCGTCTTTCGGCGGCGAATGTGACGACAGAAACGCCGATTCACTGCATTAGCGGCAGCTCATTCGCTCAAAAGGCACGTTTGCATGCTGCTACGTTTTCGAGGCAGTCATCCGACAGGTCCCCGATGTTGGTGGGGCGAAGCCGAAAACCAATAAATAAAATGGGAGAATTACAAGATGCATGATTGGAACCACGGCGCGAGCAAAAGCAATCCGTCGAAGCGTGCAACTCTGAAGGGAATGGTCGCATTCGGTTTAGCGGCGATGGCGGTCAGCTTCACGGTCGGGGCATCCGCCGCAGAGTCGTTGCTCGACAAAATCAAGAATGGAGAAACGATCCGGATCGGCTTCTCCAACGAAATACCCTGGGCATATCCCGGCAAAAACAACGAACCGCTCGGCTATGTTAATGCTATGACTCTGGACATCCTCAAGAAACTAGGCACCACTAAGGTCGAGCCGGTCGTAGCCGAATGGGGCTCGCTCATTCCCGGCTTGCAGGCGGGTCGCTTCGACATAATCACGGGCGGCATGTCCATCCTGCCGGACCGCTGCCGTAACGTGCTGTTTACTAACCCGATCGATAAGGACCCGGGTGCGCTACTCGTGCAGAAGGGCAATCCGAAGGAAGTGCACTCTTTCGAAGACGTACGCGACAAGGGCTTGATCTTCGTCACCGGCGCCGGATGGGCTTCGGTCGCTGTCGCGCAAAAAGTCGGTATCGCCGAAGACAAGATCGTGCAAGTAGCTGGCTTGGCGGAAGTGCTGCAGGCGGTGAAGACCGGCCGCGCGGATGTCGGTTCCGGCGGCTATTATACAATGCAGTTGGCCGCCGAAAAGGATGACAGCCTCGAGGTACCCGATCCTTACACACCGCCGCAGATTGTTGTGCCGGGAATCCCCGGCTACGCCGCCCTTGCTTTCCCACTCGACCAGCAGGCGGCAGTGGACGCCTTCAACGCAGTGTTGAAAGACTATATCGGCTCCAACGAAATGATGGAGTCGGTTGGCAAGTATGGCTACACAAAGACTACCCTGCCCGACAGCGGCCTCACTGCCGCCGAACTCTGCAAGGGCTGAAGCAAGGCTGCGCCTCCCCGGCGCCCTAGCCGGGGAGAGCGCCCAGCGATCGTTCGGCGAAGATTCTTGCGGTCAGCTCGACATCGGGCGAGATGGTTGAACTCTGCGCCTTTCGCCCCTTCTGGTCCTGGAAGCTGATGCCGCTCAGTGCCGCATTGAATGTGTTTTTCCAGTGAGGTGCCTGCCAATTTGTGCGGGAGGTGCTGTGGGAGCCATGGAAGGGATCAGTTCGCAAGGCGTAAGAGGCCTTGCAGGTCGATCGCTCCCTCTACACCTACAAGTCTAAGCGCTACACCGGGCCAGTTCGGTACGCTTCCGTGATCGCATGGATCACTATCAGCAGCGCACCAAGCTGCGGCTTTATGACCGGCTTCGTGCGCGTACAACCCGGGGCCAGCGAGAACCGGCGCATCTCAAAACCGTCTCGCGGCTCAGCCCGAAAACAAGGGCCGCCTCGCGACGGCCGTTGCCCTCCATAAAGACGAAATGCCAGCGGCGTAAACTTTACGGCATGACCCCGTGACCGCACTGCCAACCGCATTGTCGATCACCCGTAATCAAAGGCCCGTTCACATAGATGATCTCCCGGTCGAACGCATCGATGATGAAGGCCATGCGGATGATCTCGCCGTTCCAGCAGGCGAACTCCAGGCCATCGGAGCACCAGCGTTTGAGCGCATGACATCACCTTGCCATCGTGAAATGCGACCTTCGCGGCGGCCGGTGTGAGGCTCCAGAAGCAAGGCCGACTGCCGCATGATCCGATGCCCCCGCTTGCGGTTGACGATGGGCAGTCCTTGTTGCGTCAGTGCCCGGTTCACCAGTACGGGGATGCGCCGGTAAGCCATGGTAGGCCGCTCGTCGACGAAGCGGTGGATGAGCGGCAGCAAAGCCCTCGTCGTCGGCCTTGCGATAGGCGCCACGCGGCCTGGTCTTCCGCTGCGCCTGACAAGGAAGTTGGAGCGTGACACCCCGAGCACCTCGGCGATCCGCTTCACCGCAAGCCTCCCTTCGGAAGCGAGAGCGGCCGCAAGGTCGGTTTTTTGCCTGGGATTTGGCGAGCGCTTCCCGGAGGATCTCGTTCTCCCTGGTCTTGCGGCCGAGCAGGGGGTTCCAGCTCGCGCACCGCTCCTCGAGACGCCAAACTCTGAACTGCCGACGACGGTTCAACCGAACTCACTGCTGCCGCGCCTCTCTCGCTCACAGACGGCGCCAGCGGTAGAGAAGATTGGCTCCACACCATGCCGGGCAACGGACGACACCGTCTCGCCCGGCTCAAAACTCTCCTCGATGATCCGCAGCTTTGCTTCCGTGACCAGACCAATGCCGACGGCGCGGGACGCCGGTGATCACCTCGATGCGCTCATAGTCCTCGGACATAAGCCTGTCATCAAGCTTGTGGTTGAGCCTTTCTGCTTATGTCGGGTGTCCGATCGAAATGGGGGCAGTTCAGCAGAAAAGGTATCACTCCAAAGAAGACCGATGCCCGGTCTCTACTCAAAGGCTACGGCACCGATGAGGTGTTCGGATTCTGCATAAAGAGCGAAAAAACGCCGCTTTGCTGCGCTAAAAGAAGAAAATTCGCGCAAACCACCCAGATCGAGCTAAGTACACTCACAAGCCGGCGGACGGCATACCGCTCGAGCGGGTGTGCGGTGATAACGAAAAACGCGAAGGGAACAAAAAATGAATGAGTGGCCATTCAGTCGACGTGTAGTCGTGAAAGCAATGCTTGTAGGATCAGCGGCGCCTTGGGTTCTGAACTCAACGGCGTTCGCCGGATCATCGTGCGATGATCACATCGTGCGCATGGGCGCAATCGTTGCCCCCGATACGTTGAATCCGTTTGCGTCCTGGAGCAACTTTTGGCCGCTGGCGTTTACCTATGACTGGCTGGTTGGCGTGGACGCCCAGCGACATGACGATCGAAAGGGTTTTGCCAAATCGTGGTCTGTTGCCGACGACAACCTCACTTGGACCTTCAAGATTTGGCCCGGCATGAAGTGGTCGGACGGCAAGCCGGCCACGGCCAGAGACGCCGCGTTCACCTACAACTACCTGCGCAACTCTATAGGTAAGCCGGACGAACTGAAC
>NZ_RZSX01000619.1:0-3971 GCF_004023105.1 Mesorhizobium sp. M5C.F.Ca.IN.020.32.2.1
GTATTCTTGGATGCGGCGATCGCCTGGAACGAGGTCATGATGCCGATCACTGTGCCGAACAGGCCGATGAAGGGCGCCGCCGAGCCGGTGGTGGCGAGAAAGCCAAGCCGTCCTTCCAGCTTTTCCATCTCGCGGGTCAGCGCCAGGTCCATCGCCTTGTCGATGCGGGTCTGCAGGCCAAGCGGCGATTTCGCGCCCTTCTCGAAGCTCTTCTTCCATTCGCGCATGGCGGCGACGAAGATGGCGCCCATGCCGGTCGTTTTGCGGTCGGCGAGCGTGCGGTAGAGCTCCTCCAGCGACTGCCCGGACCAGAACACCTGTTCGAAGCGATTGAGCGCGAGCCGCATGCGGCCATAGGCGACGAGCTTGTCGACGATGATCGCCCAGGTCCAGATCGAGGCGCAGAGCAGCCCGACCATGACCAGTTTGACCACCCAGCCGGCCTGCATGAACAGCGCCCAAATCGACAAATGCGCGCCCGGTTCGGCGAGTGCGATATTTTCCATGGTTACGTCCTTAAGATTTTCCGGGCACGGCTGGCGGCTGGCCCATGGGCATCCCTTTTGGTCGGTTCGCGCAACGCTTGCGGAATAACCCCAAAATGCACCGTTGACGGCTTTTCGGGGCAAATGTTGGTGAAAGGAAGGCGCTGGATTCCTCCAATCTTCACCACTCTCTTCATGAACCGTTATGGTTAAGGATGGGTTAGGACGTACAGCGCGGCGCATTGCCGCGCCTTGAGCGAGCCGCCAGGCATCGTCCGCGGATCGCCGGCGTAAGTAAACTACCGATTTGTCTTGGGCATGAAGGTTGCGATCCATTCCTTCGGAAAACGTCTTGGCCGGCCGCTCTCGCCGATGATCGCCGCCTCGACCCGCGCCTCGACCAGTACCTCGCCGCCGCGCTTCAGCTGCTGCGCCATGAAGATGCGAGCGCCCGAAATGTCCTCCGTGCGCGTCTCGATGGTCAGGATGTCGTCCATACGGGCAGATCCGCGGAAATCGATCTCCATGCGCCGTACCACCCAGATTGTTTTTTCTCCATGCTTGCCCTCGGCGAGCTCGGTGTGATGGACTCCGGCAAGCCTGAGATAGTCGGAACGACCACGCTCGAAGAATTCGAGATAGCGCGCGTGATAGACCACGCCGGAGAAATCGGTGTCGGCATAATAGACCCGTGCCATCAGCCGGTGGCCGAATTCCGTCAGCGCGCCGGAAAGCCCGCCGCAGAGCGCCGCCGATTCACCATGATCATCCATTGCGCTTTCCTTTTCGGGCCTGACCGGGCACCTAAAGCGCGACGCGCTTAGGTGGTTGTTTCCGTGCGCGTCGTTGTCCCAAAACCGCTACACAGTTTTGGGCGACACGCATTAGCTTGGCGCAAGAACCCGATGGCACTGTTGACGGCGATGATCAAGGCCTTGATGGCGGCGCTGCTTGTTCTGGCTGCGCTGGTGCTGCCGGGCCAGGCGGCGAGCTTTTCGATGAAGCGCGGCCTCAATCTCGACCAATGGACGACCTGGCCGGGCGAGGAAAAATGGAGCGACCGGCAGGCGATAATGCCCTATCCGGAATGGCGCAAGTTCCTCAATGACGATGGCCTCAAGGCGCTGAAGAGCGCTGGCTTCGATTTCCTGCGCATGCCGGTCGATCCGTCGCCATTTCTGTCCGGCGAGACGTTAGCGTTGCGCGACGGGCTCTATGCCAGCGTGCTGGACTCGGTGCGCATGGTCAATCGCGCCGGACTGAAAGTGATCGTCGACATGCATCTGATCCCCAGCGGCAGCAGCCGTAAGATCGGCATGGGCGAGGTGATGGGCGACCCGAAAACCTTCGAAGCCTATGTCGAAATGGTACGCAGGATGGCGCGCACGCTGGCCGATGAGGATCCGCGCCAAGTCGCCTTCGAGCCGATGAACGAGCCGGTCGTCGACTGCGACGCCGACGGCACCAGCTTCTGGCCGGAGCGCCAGCAGAGACTGTTCGCGGCGGCGCGTTCGTCGGCCACGAAGCTCACCCTGATCCTGACCGGCGCCTGCTATTCCAATGCGGCATCGCTGGCAAAGATCGATCCGAAGGCGATCCCGGACGACAATATCATCTGGACCTTTCACACCTACGACCCGTTCCTGCTGACCCATCAGGGCGCGACCTGGGCCGGCGATTTCATCCCCTATGTGACTGGCCTGCCCTATCCGCTCAGCGCCGTCCCGCGCGCCCAGCTGGAGGCAGCGCTCGATACGATCCGCGCAAGGATCAAGGCCGAGGCGCCATGGGCGCGGCAGAACGGCTTGCTTGCCTATCTCGACGAGCAGGTCGCCAGCATGGACACAGATGAGAAGCTGCTCGAGACGATGAATGCACCGTTCACCAGGGTCGAGGCCTGGGCAAAGGCCAACGGCATCAGACCGGAGAACATCACGCTGGGCGAATTCGGCATGATCCGCCAGGAATACGGCAATGCCCAAGTGATGCCGGCTGAATACCGCGCCGCTTATATAAGGGATATGATCGCGCGCGCAGAAGCCCATGGCTTCTCGTGGTCGGTCTGGAGCTATGGCGGCGCCTTCGGCATCGTCGAGGCGTTTGATGGCGACAAGGCCGAGCCGGACGTGATGGACGCGATCAAGTCACTTCATTGAAGCGGTTCAGGCTGAATCCAGTTCGATCGAAAGAATCTCTGGGCGCATCCCAAAACGCACCGGCAGGATGCTGAAACCGAGCCCTCCGGAGACGATCAGGTTACGGTTCTCCTCCACGACATGGCCATAGGCAAAACGGTTGCCGAAGCGGGATGGCACGACTGGAGAATACCCGAGCAACCGCACCTGTCCGCCATGGGTATGACCGGAAAGCGTCAACGATACCCGTGACGGGACCTTCGGGAATATGTCCGGCTCATGCGCCAGCAGGATAACAGGAGCCTTGTCGCGCACCTTTGCCAGCGTGCCATGCAGGTCGTCCAGTCCTTTGAATCTGCTGCGGCCCCAGGCCTTGCCCGGCCGCAGCGCAAGTTGGTCCGCAAGTCCGGCGACCCAGAAGCCATGCCCGTCTTTTTCCAGGCGCACCGCATCGTTTTCCAGGACCGGGATGCCGGCACTTTCGAGCGCCCTGCGCGCCACCGTCGGGCCGAACCCGGCTTTCTGCGCAGAAAGGTCCTCCCACCAGTCGTGATTGCCAAGGATTGACCACACGCCGAGCGGCGCCTTCAGTCCCGACAAGGCCGGCGCCCATTCGGAGGAACCCACCCAGTCCGAAACCAGGCGTGTGCTGGCTGCATAATCGCCAAGCAGGACAATCAGATCCGGCTGCAGGCTGTTCGCCCGATCGGAAAGCGACCTAATCCGCTCCGGCGTCATCCATGGCCGGCAAGCATGGATATCGGCGAGAGCGACGACGCGAAGCCGCAATCCCGCAGGCCAGTTTGGCGGCGTCAATGAATAGCGCTTTACATGCGTCAACAACATCGGCTCAAGGCCAACCGCATAAGCGCTGAGCGACACGGCCGATAAGAACGAGCCGCCGATGAGGCGCAGGAAGCCACGTCTGGTGATCATCGCTCAGCTCCGTCGTTCGTGGGACGGACGGTCCCACAGCGAAGCGTTAGAGCCCGCAAATGCGCCGGCAAGCTGACCAGGATTAGGAGATTTTGCGCAGGAATGAAGCCGCAACGTCGCGCGGACGCTACTCTTCCTGGAACAGGCTGATCTGCTGCTGCGCCAAGTCCTTCGGCGCATCGAGGCCGAGATGCCGCCAGGCATTGGCGGTCAGCACGCGGCCGCGCGGCGTGCGCTGGATGAATCCCTGCTGGATCAGATAGGGCTCGATGATGTCCTCGATGGCGTCGCGCGGCTCGGAAAGCCCTGCCGCGATCGTCTCGATGCCGACCGGCCCGCCGCCAAAATTCCGCGCGACCATCGAGAGGTAGCGGCGGTCGAGCGCGTCGAGGCCGAGCGCATTGACCTCCAGCCG
>NZ_RZSX01000061.1:0-13575 GCF_004023105.1 Mesorhizobium sp. M5C.F.Ca.IN.020.32.2.1
CTTGACGACTGTCGGCGAGCCACGCAGACCGCACCGGGTGAGATCGTCAATGCCGGCGTCGGCTGCAGTCCACTTCACGACTTGGCTGCGCGCCGCGCAAAGAGCCTGCTGGAGCGAGCCCCGGCGGATTTCGTTGGTGTCTTCCAGCATGGTAATGAGGCAGGGGAGTCTGCTCTTCAGCAACTGGGTGCCGCCTTCGGCGCGACGCGCGACTTCGATCTCGCGCGTTTTGAGATCGATGGAGGCAATCTTCGCGACGTAGGTAAGTTGCGATAGATTCAGGCGCTTGGCTATGCCTGGTCCGACCTGGGCGGTATCGCCGTCAATCGTCTGCTTGCCGGTGAAGACGATGTCTGGCCTGCCGAAAGTCTCCCCAATTTTTGCGATTGCTTGCGAAAGAGCAAAGGAGGTCGCCAGCGTATCGGATCCGGCAAAATAGCGGTCCGTCAAGAGAACTGCTCGGTCAGCACCGTAACCGAGCGCCTTTCGCAGCGAGTCCTCCGCCATGGGCGGACCCATTGTGAGCACAGTAACCTCGCCACCATGAACGTCGCGCAGTTTGAGCGCTTCTTCGAGGGCGAACAGGTCGTAAGGATTGATGATGGTCGGCACACCCTGACGCATGATCGTGTTCGTCACCGGGTGGACGCGGATCTGGGCCGAATCCGGCACCTGCTTGATGCAGATTACGATGTGCATTGGCGATTTCTCTAAGCTCCCAGTCCGGATGCGTGCTTGGCGGTTCACCTCATTGCCTGCATCGTTCATGCCAAGTCTTCTTCCTGCCTCTATTCCAGAAGGTGGCTTCGTTTGCGTCCGAGGAGGCGTCATGAGGACTGGATTTGTCGACTTCCCGACATTGTCGCGTCGCAGCCGTGTCGGGCTCATTACTTTCCGAACCGCTTCAGTGCAGAGTCGAGCGGGACGAAGGCGCGGCCAGGTGCGGGACATATGTTTGGATCGTGGTCCCTTAGCACCTTGAACACACGTTGCGTGAGCGGCGAGGAAGTCGCGAAATCTTCGTAGGCGCGTTCCAGCTTGGCGCGCACCCGCGCGGCGATTACCTGGTCAGGCAGACCGGAGAAATCTTCTTCGGCAAGGTATTGGCCCACGCGCTTCATGATATGGAGCCGCGAGACATTCATCACTTTCGGGTCGTAGGAGACGCCAAGGCAGGCGAAGAAGTCCTCCGCAGCCGACAGGCCCTTCAGTCGCGCCAGGATATCGGTGGGATCAATCGGGCGGCTGTCAGCGGAGCAGTTCATTGTATTCTCCCGGCGCGAAATTGTGGTGTCGATGCGTTGGTGACATTGCTGACGGCGTGCCGACCTCTGGCACGGCGGCTGGGGCAAGAGACTTGGCGATCTCAAGCTTTTCTGAAGTGGTGAAGGCGACCCCGGGTTGCCTGCTCTCCATTGCGTAGGGTCGTCACGTTGAGGAAGTCCTCACGGCTCATGAGTGGGCGTCGGCTATTGTGCCGCTCGGGCCCGGGCCGGAATGAAGGTGTTCTGCACCTCGCCCGCACAGTCCAGCACTGGGAACGGCACGTAGTTTCTCGATGATCGCAGGCAGGACCTCAAGCACGCGGTCTACGTCATCTTCGCCGTTGTCACGCGACAAGGAGAAGCGGACTGCCCCACATGCCGCGTTCATAGCGATCAGAACATGGCTCGGTTCCATTGAGCCAGAGGCACAGGCGGACCCGGCGGAACAGGCGATTCCCAGCCGGCTGAGGACAATTGGGATTGCATCGCCTTCGATACCTTCGAATCCAATGTTTGCAGTGTTTGGCAATCGCTCCTGCGGATCGCCGTTGATGGATGCGTTTGGGATGCGCTGGATGATCCCGTTCTCAAGGCGGTCGCGCAACCATTTTATTCGTGTTGTCTCGTCCATGAATTTCAAGGCGAGTTCGGCCGCCATGCCCAGTCCGACTATGCCGGGTGTGTTTTCAGTGCCTGCACGCCGGTCGCGCTCTTGGTGGCCACCCTTGATCAGGGAGGAGAAGCGCACGCCACGTCTTACATAAAGCGCGCCTATCCCCTTTGGACCATGCAGCTTGTGGGCGGAGAGCGACAGCATGTCGATCGCGGTCGATTTCAGCTCAATCGGAAACCTTCCGACCGCCTGCACTGCATCAGTGTGGAAAAGCGCGCCGACTTCCCTGGCTAGGTCGGCAAG
This sequence comes from Mesorhizobium sp. M5C.F.Ca.IN.020.32.2.1, assembly GCF_004023105.1. NCBI lineage: Bacteria > Pseudomonadati > Pseudomonadota > Alphaproteobacteria > Hyphomicrobiales > Phyllobacteriaceae > Mesorhizobium > Mesorhizobium sp. M5C.F.Ca.IN.020.32.2.1. The sequence continues at coordinate 2,182 of NZ_RZSX01000061.1, forward strand.
CTCAACCACGGGAAAGATCGTACCGGTCTCACTGTTCGCCCACATTATCGAGACGATTGCCACTTGTGGGGTGAGGGCGGTTCTGTAGGCGTCCAGGTCGAGCCGGCCGTGGTGATCGACTGGGATAATGTGCACCTTGACGCCGCGCGTCTTTTCAAGGTGCGCGCACAACTTCAGAACGGCCGGATGTTCAACCGCGGAAGTCACTATTTCCGTTCGACCGGGCATTACCTCGAGCGCCGAAAGGATGGCTGTACTGTCGCTTTCAGTCCCGCCCGAGGTGAAGATGATCTCGTCCTCGAATCCCGCGCCGATGAGGGCTTGCAACTGCCGCCTCGCCTTTCTCACGGCTTCAGCAACCGATGCGCCATAGGCGTGCATGGACGAAGGATTGCCAAATTGCTCCGTAAAGAAAGGCAACATCGCTCCAAGGACTGCAGGATCAACCCGCGTCGTTGCGTTGTTGTCGAGATAGACAGGTCTCATGGGAGTGATCCTTCAACTGCTGAAATGATTCAAGGGTAGGCGGGCCATTGAACCTCTGGCGCATATCGTATCTGGTGAGGTGGGCGGCCGGGCGAGCGATGGCTTGGCTGACCGGTCGCTGCCGACATTGCCATTTGGTGGCGGCATCCGCCGGGAATTCAGCTGTTTCGGGCAATGTTGTTTGCTTGCCCACGGCAACGATCGATGATCGCGATTTGGCACATCACCGAACGCAATTGTTCCGGGCCGACAGTGCGTGTCGGCTGGTTCCAGAGCGCCGGGGGTTACCGGTTTGACGCAGTATTCCTTGGCGTCGCTATAGTCGAACATAGCCTGTTCCCCTGCAATCATTTGCAGGACTTGCCGCAGCTGCACTTCTCCTGCGCATTGGGGTTATCGAAAACAAAGCCGGATGTTTCGAGCCCTGTGACGAAGTCGACGGTCATGCCGGCGGCATGGGGTTGGGAGCCTCTATCCATGAACACCTTGAGCCCATCTCGCTCGATGATCGTATCGCCCTCATGTGAGACGCTCTCCAGGCCCATTGAGTATTGGAAGCCGGCGCAGCCGCCGGCATGGACCATGATGCGAAATCCTTCCGCCGGCTCGCTGGCGCGGTAAAGAGCGGCCTTGATGGCGGCAACAGCGTTGTCGGTGAGCGTAATCATGGCTCGATTTCTCCTCGGTCCGTGACGTTTTCGCGGATCATCTCGCATGAACCGTGCCAAAGGGAAGACGTGTGTAAAAACGGTAGGACATCCCGACGTCTCTATGCTCGATTGCTGGGGAGACGTCCGACAACCGACACTTACTGTCGGGTTTGTCGCGTCCGCGTCACAGGAGGGGCGCCTGAGTTCGCGATGCACTCACGCGTAAAGCAATGAACAGAGCCAAAGATGTTCAGAGCTTGCCGCGGAGCAACTGGCACGACTTTTGAGAGCCTTCGTTGCGGCGGCAAAATTGCCGGCCGATTCACCTTTGGGTTGCCCTCGCAATCGAAGAACGAAGGAAGCAATATGTCGCTCCTCCCTCAGACCCGCCTTGTGTGGGAAAGCAGCACCGCCGGTGGAACCCGAATGCTCGATCGGCCGATTGGCGCCGACCACCCAACAATCGCTCTCTACCGGCGATTGGCCGCTGACCGCCCGGAGACAGGATTCGACTGGCGTGTGCCTGACGATCAATCGCGTCCGCCGTGCACACCCCTGAGGCCCTTTTTTCGACCGATCGTCAAAAGAAGAACGGGGCGGGGTTAAAAACATGGATCAGCGCAAGAAGCGGTCGCCCAACGAAATCCGGCGTGCGTGGGAAGTCTGTCCGAGCATTCCCGCGCGTGATTTCGCCGCCCAATTGGGCATTTCGGAAGCGGAACTGGTCGCGGCCCATTGCGGTTTCGGCGCGGCACGCATCGACCCGCGCGTCAATCACCTGCTGACGGGCCTCGAATTCGTGGGCGAAGTGACGGCGCTGACCCGCAATCAAGGTGCCGTGCACGAAAAGATTGGCGTCTTCAACAAAGTGATAACCGGCAACAATCACGCCATGGTCCTTGGTGACGAATTCGACCTTCGCGTCTTCCCGCAGGCTTGGAGGTATGGTTTCGCTGTTGAAAGGCGCCATCGCGGCGGAATCCAGCGCAGTTTGCAATTCTTCGACGCCGCCGGCGCAGCAGTGCATAAGGTGCATCTCAGGCCGGTCTCCAACCTTCATGCCTATCGAAAGCTGGTGGCCGAGCTCGTATCCGCCAACCAGGAGCCGACCATGTCGCTTAAGGCGAGAGTAGCCGACCTGGGCGCGAGGACTGCGGACCGGGCCGGCACGGTGGACGACCTACGCGAGCACTGGAGCCGGCTGACTGACGTCAACCTTCTGAAGACGCTCAAGCTCAGCCGCTGCCAGGCTTTGCGCATGGTAGGCCAGGATTACGCTTGGCTGCTCGACAATGCTGCAGTTGGCGCCGTGCTCCAGCGTGCGGCCGAAGACGAATTGCCGATCATGTGCTTCGTCGGCAACCGAGGCTCTATCCAGACCCATTCCGGCTTAATCAAGTCGGTCAAGCAGATCGGGCCGTGCATCTATGTGCTGGACGAAACCTTCCGGCTGCATCTCAGGAGCCACCAAATCCGTGAGGTTTGGGCCGTGCGCAAGCCGACCAATGACAGTCACGTCACCTCGCTCGAAGCATATGGGTCCGACGGCAAGATGATCATCCAGTTGTTCGGTGCGCGCAAGGAAGGCGAACGCGAGCGCGACGACTGGCGGGTTCTGGCGGAAAACCTGCCGCGTTTCCCCGACAGCTACATGAGAACAGCTACATGAGAAAGACCGATCGTTGTCGGTGGGACGCCGGCGCCCATCTGCCTCCGCAGCGAGTAGCCGGGCATTGAAGCCGAGATCGGGAACACGATGACGCAATAAGCGCGCTGTATTGTCATAACGCGATGAGCAGGTAGCAATTTGGCGCTGCCCCATCGAAGGCATGGTTACGACGAAGCCGCGGCCTTTGGCCGAGCTCAGAGGTGACAATAGCGTTAACGCCACCGACCGTCGTCACTCCCCACCAGGCGGTCAGCTGTTGCGGTTCGGGCCGAGCAGAAATACTGTCAAGACAGCGAGGAACGTGGCAACCGCGCTGTAGAGAAAGACACTGGCAATGCCCGTGTGATCCACCAATAGGCCACCGAAAGTTGTGCCGGCTGCGATCGCCACTTGGAAGGCTATGACCATCAGTACACCAGCGCTCTCGGCCTGTTTCGGAGCGGCGCGCAGCACCATCCAGGTCTGCAATCCGACCGGGACCGCGCCAAAAGCAAAGCCCCATACGGCAACTGCAATTGCCGAGGTCAAGGCCGATGCTCCCATAGTCAGGAGCGAGACAGCGGCTACGGCAATGAGCAGGGGCGGCAGGGCCGCGACTGCCTTGAGACTGTGTTTGGTGAGGAATGCGCCCGCTAAATTGCCGAAGACGCCGGCCGTGCCAGAAGCAAGGAACACGAGCGGGATCGACTTCTTGTCGAGCGGAGGAACGCTCTCGAGAAAGTCGCGGATGTAGGCGAAGCTGGCAAAATGGCCGGAAGCGACCAATAGCACGACTAGGACCGCAACCTTCATCGTCGGATTCTTCGCGACATCCAGCGGACTGCGGAATCTGCGCACTTCGATCGGAGGCAGTGGCGGAATGGTTACGAGTTGCACGAGCAGCGCAACGGCACTCACGATTGCGGCGACCTTGAACGAGGCTCGCCATCCCCAAATGTCACCGACATAAGCGCCGATTGGAGCCGCGCAGACGGAGGCGACAGAAACGCCGGTGAGGATGATCGACATGGCGCGCGGCATGAGGTGACTTGGAACCAGCCGCATTGCCAACGCTGCCGAAATTGACCAAAAACCACCGAGCGATATGCCGAGGACGACGCGTGCCGCCAGCAACACCGGCAGCGACCCCGCAACCTCCGCCAGAACGTTCGACAGGATCAGCAGCAGCGTCATCGCCCAGATGACGACCCTGCGGTCCAGACGCTTTGTCACGATGGCCATTGTCGGTGCCGAGATCGCCGCGACGATTGCGGTCGCTGTTAGCGCCTGTCCAGCCGTGCCCGTGCTGATACCGAGATCATGCGCGAGCGGTGTCAGAACGCTGGCGGGCAGAAACTCTGCCGTCACAAGCCCGAAGGTGCCGAAGGAAAGCGAAATGATCGCACCCCATGCGGGGCCAGACCGTTGATAGGGACTTTCTGGGTCAAGCCGATCTCGGTCGAACAGAGCCGCGTCCACTAAATCTGTCGCCGATTCGGTCATGAATGAGTTCTCCAGCTAGGAGCTGTTGCAGCAGGGGTGGCTATATCGCCGGGGATCAAAGCCGCTAGACCTTCCGGCGGCGGCCAGTCGGCCTCAGTCGAGGCCTCGGCGCCCACGCATCCGAGGCCTCATCGGAGGGCCGACGGACACAACCGTCGACAATGCGGGAGAGTTCTCGGCGCGGTCGCATCGATCGCATCCGTCGAAGTGCGGCCTGTTCACTGCGAACCAAGCAAGCCGAACGCGGTGTCCTCGATCGAGGCCTTGATGGGGGGATGATCGACGATCTCTATATTGCTTTGAAGCAGGAAGTTCCGTCGCCATATGCGGTTATCCTGGCAGCCAGAATTGAGCGGTCGTCGCAAGCACCAAGGCGGTCGCAATGAGTGCAACGAGGCGGAAGTCTGATCGATGGCTGCGGTTCGATGGCCGCGCGATCGACAGAATTGAGGTGATGAGTTATCCCTTTTGAAGCCGTTGCTCCCAATTCTGGGATAAGGTAATTGCAGGCGGTCCCAGCAACGTCGGGCGGCCTTTTTGGTGATTGAATTCATGGGACGACACTCTCGGTCCGTGACGCGTCTGCGAATGACTGCGCAAGTACCGTGCCATCAACGACAAATCTGGCTCTGCTGAGCGGGTGGTGGAGGCACGAGCGTGGGCTATCCCAAGAGCTTGCCGCAAGGTTGTTCGAAGTTGAGGTGCCGGATAGGCCGCAAATATGTCGGGCGGCCTGGGGTTCGCCAACACGAAGATGCGCAAGTTCAAAAGGACGAGCTGAACCCTTGCCGATATCCGTCCGAGGCTGATCTGGAGAAGGTCAAGAACTGCGTCTTGAAGGCTTTCCGCCGCACCGGCAAATGCGAAGCCAAGGTGCTGGGCAAGATGGACAGGGCCACACAACCCCTCGACTGGACGCTCATTAACGGCATCGGTGTGGCTCTGGTAGCTGGCGAGAAAACGCCGTGCTGAAAGACGAAAGCTCGTGTGGCCGGCTCTGAAGGAGGGCCAATGAGGCAGGCGAGGAGAGGCTATAGCCCATTCTTGTAGACTGACCTTGTCCCACGGAGGCGGCTAACCACCCCGCCAGACATCATCGAGGGGAGCGCCACTAGGCTCACGAACAAGTGTTGGTCATTTCCACCTGGGTGACCTCGGCCAAGTCACCAAACCGCTTAGCGCAACCTTTCGAACTGGATGCTCCCCGGGCACATGATCGGCTAGCGATCCCACCAATTGAGTTGCTCCAAGTCGGTGTCTAGCTTTCTACATTCTGTGTCCGACGCTGGACAAGAATGTTGCAATCCCGACCAGTAAGTCAGCACAGGCGCCACCTGTTGCCCAGCAAACGGCAAGGATTATCGAAAGACGAATTCGGCACGGAGCTTGCACCAACGATTGCATGCAAATGCCGACAGCATCTCATGAACGGTCTCTCGATTCTGGCGCGGTTAAATCGCGGCCGGTTCCAGATCATGTCCCGCCCGAAATGGTGAGGGACTTCAGCCTGTTTACGTCGCCCGGCATGTTGCCGACGGCCAACGGGGATCCGCATGCAGCGGTTGCTTGCGTTCATGCCGGGCCTCCGATCTTTTATTCAACCAGCAACACGCGCGACGGTCGGGGTACCTGGGTCATCACTCGCGCGAGCGACCAGCGCCGGGTGCTGCAGGACACCGAAACGTTTTCCAGCCATCGCAGCATCTTCGCCTCTGTGCTCGGCGAGAGCTGGCCGATGATCCCGCTTGAGCTCGATCCGCCATTCCACGGTGTTTTTCGCTCACTGCTCAATCCGCTGCTTTCGCCAAAGCGGGTAATGGCATTGGAGCCGGCTGTCCGGGAACGAGCGATCAAGCTGATCGACAGGATCGCCGCATCAGGCACGAGCTGCGACATCATGAAGGATTTTGCAGTTCCGTTCGCGGTCAATATCTTCCTTCGCTTTATTGGGCTTTCGGACGACGGACTAGAAACATTTGTCGGCTGGGCTAGAGATCTGCTCCACGGCGATAAGGAGCAACGACCACCCGCAGCCCGGACGATCGTGGCCTTCATCGACGAACTTGCCACCGAGCGCCGCAAGGAGCCGGTCGATGATTTCATGACCTTCATCGTGAAGGCAAAGGTCGAGGGCCGTCTGCTCAGTGACGAAGAAGTCCGTGGCATCGGCGTGCTTGTGTTCGTCGCGGGGCTCGACACGGTCTCAGCAGCCATATGCTTCGACTTGGCCCATCTCGCGCGCAACCCCAAAGATCAGGAATTGCTACGAAGCGAACCGGACCGGATTGCCGTCGCCGCGGAAGAATTGCTGCGCGCCTATTCGACCATTCAGATGATCCGAGTGGCAACGAAGGATGTCGACTTCAAAGGCGCGCCGATCCGCAAGGGAGACTATGTTTCCTGTGCCACGATGATTGCCAATCGTGACCCGGCGGAATTCGAATACCCGAATGAGATCGATCTGGCGCGCGAGGACAACCGGCACGCTGCCTTTGGCTATGGTCCCCATCGTTGTCTTGGCTCACACCTTGCCCGGCGGGAGATTGTCATTGGCCTGGAGGAGTGGCTGGCGCGCATCCCAGCCTTTCGGATCAAGACAGGGACTGAACCCATCACCTTCGGCGGCCATGTGTTCGGGATCGAGAATCTGATCCTGGACTGGTCCTGAAGTTTCCGCCAACGACATTGGAGTTCGCTATGCGTGTCATCGTACACAAAGCCAGATGCCAGGGTCATGCGCGCTGCTTGGCGCGGGCGCCGAGAGTCTTCAAGCTTGATGACGACGGCTACATCTTGCCCGGTGATATTGATGTTGCCGATGGGGAGCAACTGCTTGCCTCACAAGGGGTAAGAGCCTGCCCCGAACAAGCTCTGGAAGTTGACGAGCCCCCCGCTAACTCAATTGTAGAGAGAGACACACGCAAAGTGCAGACTGGCGTCGGGAAGGACAAAACAATCATACAATTCGCGACAGAACCTGTCGACCACGCGAAAATTACCGAACTGCGTGACCGAGAGGCGATCCGCAACTGCCTGTATCGGTACTGCCGCGGGATAGACCGCGCCGATGAGGCGGCGCTGCGTAGCGCATACTGGCCCGAAGCGTATGACAGGCACGGTCCCTATTGCGGACCGGCAGAGGACTTCATCCAATTTGCTCTCGGTCTGCCGGGGCAGCGTAACATCCATCAAATCACGAACAGCCTGATCGACTTCATCAGTTCAGCAGAGGCCGCGGTCGAGAGCTATTTCACCGCGCTGCAACGCGGACCGGATACAGACCAAGAAATACGTCAGACGCTGCTTTGCGGCCGTTACTGCGATCTGTTTCAGAAGAGGCAGGACGAGTGGCGAATTGCGGAACGGACAGTCGTCTACGATTGGGTTGAGGAGCAAATCCCGCCAGCGATTCTTGAGGCAGATAGGTTCGGCCGGCGACAGCCGATTGGAGCACCACATCCAGACGATCCCATCTACCAGCTGCTCAAGCGTCACATCCCCACCGACCAAGATGGCGTCGAGGGTCCCCAACTGGGAGCTGCATAAGTGGGTAGAAATGGAGGATGAGCGCCTTGCGGGATTGAGATCTGTGTGGGGCCGCAACTGGCGGTCACTGCAACGATTTGGCTCGACCCTTCATTCCGCCCAAGGTCGATGGGCTGAGATCACAAGCGGTCATCGTGGAGAAGCTCTCGTGAAACTGGCAGCACGCACCGTAATCATCACAGGCGCCGCGGGCGGGATCGGCCGTGCCCTGGTCGATATCCTTGCCGCGGACGGAGACACTGTAGTTGCGGTGGACCTTCCGGGCAGTGGTGTGGTTGAACTGGCTCGGGATCTCGGGTCGCCGCACGTCGGTCTGGAGTGCGATGTGTCGCGAGAGAAGGACATGCTCTCACTTTTCGGCCAGGTCGAAGCACGGTTCGCGCAAATCGATGTCCTCATCAACAATGCGGCGGTTGGACCCACGATGGATAGGATCATCGACACCGCTGTCGATACCTTCCGACGCGGCGTGACAGTGAACCTTATTGGGCCATTCGTTATGGCCCGGGAAGCGGCGCGGCGCATGAGGCCGGGCGGTGCGATCGTCAATGTGGCTTCGATGGCGGGCGTGGTCGGCAATCCCAGGCGCAACGCCTACGCAGCCTCGAAAGCTGGCGTGATCTCGTTGACAAAGTCCCTTGCGTGCGAGTGGGCTATGCGAGGAATCCGCGTCACGGCGGTGGCGCCGGGCTCCGTCCGCACCCCAATGGTCACAGAACTGGCACGCGCTGGCAAAATGGACCTCGCGGCGATACGCCGCCGCGTGCCGATGGGGCGCTTGGCTCGCCCCGACGAGATCGCCAGGGTCGTGCGTTTTCTGAGCAGCACGCAGGCGCGCTACATCACCGGCTCGGTGCTGGCAGTCGACGGAGGCTGGATGTCATTCAACCAGCCGGGGGATGCTCACCCGCCGGTGGATAGTGCGCTCCAAGCCGAGCTCTCCTGTCCGGCCGAATGCACAGATGCGCGAATCGTGCTCGTCACCGGTGGCGCAAAAAGCATTGGCGCGGCCGTCGCTCGCCGCTTTGCCGCGAACGGCGACACCGTCGTGATTGCTGATAAAGATGGCACTGCAGCGGCAGAGCTGGCTACATCGCTCCCCGGCAAGCATCTGGCGAAATCGCTGGACGTGGCCGTCGAGAGCGATGTGGTGTCGATGTTCGAAGAGCTGAGGCGACGCTTCGGGTATATCGATGTTCTGGTCAATAGTGCTGATACCGCCGACAGGATTGTGCCTGCGATCGAGCAACTGTCGAAACAGCTCGAACACGTCCTGGATGTCAACCTTACCGGCGCCTTCACCTGCGCGCGCGAAGCGATCAAGGCTATGCGCCCGGGCGGCGTGATCCTCAATCTCGGGTCGATCGACAGCTTTCTGCCGTTCGCGCCGCGCCATGCCTACGGCGCCTCCAAGGCGGGGATGGATATGCTGACCCGTTGCATGGCGGCCGAACTCGGCCCGGTCGGAATTCGGACAGCCACCGTCGCTCCTGGCCACATCCGCACGCCCGCACTTGCTCAGTTGGCCAAAGCCGGCCGCATCGACCTGGCAGCAATCGGACGACGCATCCCCATGGGCAGGATGGGACGGCCAGAAGACGTCGCAGATGCATCGTTCTTCCTTGCTTCGTCTGACGCCTCATACATCAACGGCTCGATCCTCTACGTGGACGGCGGCTGGACCTCGTTCGGTGATGCGGGAAACGCCAGCGAACTCTATGACGAATGTTTTGCGGAGGCCGCAGGTTAATTGCCAGGCATTCGCAGGGCGACCGGCCGAGCATTATGAAGCCTCGGCTCCACGACGCACCCGAGGTGCTTGAGATCCAAGCATGCGCATGCCGAGCACATTCCCGGTCGGCTGACGTGTCTATAACGAGGAGAAATCATGGAATTTGCCACTTTCATTCTGGCCGCCCAGCGTGGCTATCACCAATCCTCAGAAAGCGTCATCCGCAACTCCATCGAACAGGCCGTCGCTTCGGAGCAGGCTGGGTTCAACACCGCGTGGTTTGCTGAGCACCACTTCAACAATTACAGCCTCATACCATCCCCGCTGATGATGGTGGCGCACTGCGCCGGCTTGACAAGCACGATTCGCCTCGGCACTGCCGTCTGCGTGCTGCCGCTTTACCAACCGCAGCGCCTGCTGTCCGAGATCGGCTTCGCCGACATCGTTGCGAACGGCCGTCTCGAGCTCGGCGTAGGCTTGGGATACCAGCAGTTCGAGTTCGAACGGTTCGGCGTGGACATCGATGAGGCGCCGGCCGTCTTTTCGGAATACCTGGACATCATTCTCAAGGGCCTCAACCAAAACGTCTTCGAACACGACGGCCAGTATGAGAAGATCCCCCCAACAGCGATTTCGGTCCGCACAGTCCAGCAGCCGACGCCGCCTATCTGGATCGCTGGCGGAGCCGCACGGATGGCTCGGGCCTACCGCGAGGGGCACAATTTTTTTGTCACAGCCTTCCACGACGGCTTAGAGACTTTGACCACACTGCGTGAATCAGTCGAGAGGGCGGCGGCATCCGAGGAAAAGAACGTCACCGACGTCAAGATATCGCTGCTGCGCTGCTGCTATGCCAGCCACGACGAGTTGGAGATCAACAGCTATCTCGACAATGCCCGCTTCCAGCGCCGGCTTTCTGAAGCCCTGCATCAGCGCCGCCAACAGAGCCACGATGGCTACCTGCTGCAGGAGACACCGACCCAGCAGGATCTGTCCTTCGAGACCATGCGCAAAAATTTGCCGATTGGCAGCGTAAATCGCGTGATTGATCGCCTGCTGGAAGAGATCGATGTCTTGAAACCGGACCAGATCGCAGTTCAGACTCAATTGGGCGACTTCGACCAAAAGACGATGCTGCGCCAGATCGAGCTCTGGGGCGACAAGATCATCCCTGCGGTCAACAAGGCGCTTTGTCATGCCGGAAGCTGAAGCCGGCCGTTACGATGATGGCTGCCTATCCACGCGCGCAATGGCGTGGGTCCGAGCTAGGGAGGAGCTTCGATCAGCATGTGCTGCCCTGCGTGCTTTCGCGTTCGCTTGAGGAGGTCCAGGCGGGCGAGGTGTTGGCGACGGAGGGGACAGGCCTTTCGTCTGTCGAATTGCGTGATGTCTTGGCCGCAACTTTCCCGTCTACCTCCAGCAGCGTATTCGCTTTGGAGGAGTTGAGCGAGCCCGAGCCGGAACTGGAAGAGGAGCTGCTGCGCCGGCTGCTGCTAGCGCATGCTGCGCCGGGCGACCCGGCGAGCGCCCGCTTGGCCAAGATCATCGCCCGGCGTGCGATGCGCACGGACCATCTTTGGCGGGATCTTGGCCTCTCAAATCGCGCTGAGCTCAGCCGCCTGCTTGCCAGACATTTTCCCGCGCTGGCGGCAGGCAACACAGAAACATGAAATGGAAAAAGTACTTTTACCGCAAGCTGTGTGAGGCCGAAGGCTTTTCGTCATGCACTGCACCCAGTTGTCGGGAATGCCATGACTTCGAAAGCTGCTTCGGCCCGGAGGAAGTTGAGAGTCGCCTCTCGCCGACCAGGAATGCCGGTTAGTCACTTC